>JAPPLF010000110.1 GCA_028874215.1 Acidobacteriota bacterium | reverse complement strand
AAACAATAACGGCTCTCACGTCCCTTGAATCGACTTGTTCAGACCTTCCTTAACTCAAACTAACGGAAGTACTCCGAAAAAGGCGAAAGTTTCGCACGTTTTCACGGGTGACGGATCTCCAATATACGCCGCTCCAGCGGCGAGGCGGAAAACTGACAATTGGGTCCATACTCACCAGACGCCCCAGACGTACGACGGCAGTTTGGGAAACAAGGCATTGAGCAGACCGCGCGTCTCCGGGGACCCGATATCGCAGTCGGGAATGGCGTACTGGAGTTCATCCGCGGCGCGGAACCCGAAGAGCAACTGCAAGAAAACCAGCCCGGGGAAGAAGGCGTCGCACGTCCCGGAATTCAGCCAGTTGCCGCCCTTCCGCGGCCGGGCCAATCTCTCGACCTCTGCCACACGCCCGTTGTCGAACAACAGGTCCACTCCGGAATCGACGAAGCCGATCGTGAGCCGGCCGCCGTAACCCGCCACCGCTGAATCCGCCACCCGCCTTTCCAAGACCGGTGTGACGTGCCGCAGGAATCCGGCAATGTCAGGCACCCGGACATACCATGCGCGTATCCGCTTCATACGCGGCGACCTGTCGTTCATCACCTGATACGCCGGGTGTTCCGTACCCAGCTCGAACGCCACGTTTCGAAACGCGCGTCGAGTCTGCCGCGCGCTGGATGCCTCGCCCATCCTCCGGAGATACCTCACGATGCTGGGAGTGACCTCAAGCCAGGAGGCGCCTTCGTTCAGCTCGTAGAGAAGTACGCAGGGTTCACCATTCCAAAGACCCCGGATGTGCACGATAAGTCCCACCGGCTCACCGGTCGCGGCTTCCACCACGCAAATCTCCAGCTCGGAATAGGTATTCTCGCTCCGCCCGTGCAGCTCGTACCTCCACAGCCTCTCGCCGCGGACGCAGGAGACCAGGTAGCGCCCCATGGCCGCGTCGTACAAACCGGCTATAAATGGCAGGTCCCCTTCGGTCGCGGGGCGTACGGTGTAAGGCTCCCGGACGGCATCATCGAGTGCGGGCCAATTGGAGACGGGGCACGAGTACCCCATTGCGAACTCCAGCGCCATCTCGTAGC
This sequence comes from Acidobacteriota bacterium, assembly GCA_028874215.1. NCBI lineage: Bacteria > Pseudomonadati > Acidobacteriota > Acidobacteriota bacterium. Next base: position 5,726 of record JAPPLF010000110.1, on the reverse strand, counting down.
CGAACTGGCGATAAAACCAGGGGATGCCGCTGATCGCCTGCATCTTCTCGCCGCGTCTCGCACTCATCTTATGGACGGCGTCCATCTGAGCCCACACCAGACCGCGCCTTCGATAGTCGGGATGCGTGGACACAAGCTCGATACGGCCAACGCTTATTTCCATTCCGCCATAGGACCAGGTTTGCGGGATCAGGTTCAGCATCGACACGATGGCCCCTGACCTCGTATCTTCCACCAAGGTGAAGTCGCCGGGCTGGAATCCCGGGAGGGCTCCGCTCATCAGGTCTCGGGTCCAGATTCTGAATGACTCGGCAAACGTATGGGGAAGGTGGACCTGGGCCTGGAACTCCGCAGCAGCGTCAGTATCCTCCGCGGTGGCCTGCCTCAGGGTCAGCCCTTCGCCCAAATCCCTGTGCAATTTCTCCGTCAAGAGGCTACTTTCCAGGACGTGATCTGAATGCAGGTCACGTCGTTGTTCTCGTCCCTTCCGTAGTAGGCGGTCAGCAGGGTGCCGTCATCCGACTCTGTGGTGGTCGGATATCCCAGATCCCGGTTCTTGAGATCATCCCGGAGCACGATCTCTCTCTCAATGTCCCAGCTTCTTCCCTCATCCGAGCTCAGACAGGCCCGGATCCCGAATGGCTTTCGACGGTGGCCGTAGGTGGCCAGAAGCCTCCCATCCCGGAGCTGCCGGAGATGGGCCGGATACCCCCACATCGGGGTCTTGGCCGGTGTGCTCCAGGTTCGTCCCCGATCGTGCGAATCGCTCTGGTAGAGCCATCCGGCCGGCCCCGTTCTGAGAAGAGCGATCATCCGGCCGCTGGTCAGGTGAATCAGGGCCGGCTCGTTGTAGCCGATGCCGTGAACCCCCTGTTCCCCAATCACGGACGGCTCGCCCCAACTCCTCCCCCAATCACGAGATCGCAGGACATAGGCGGTCCAGGTCATCGCCAGTTTCGAAGTCGATGGGTGACCGAATTCCTCGTAGCACGGCAGAAGCAGAGTACCGTCCGGCAGTTCGACGATCGCCCGGAGCTGACATCCTGATTTGAAGGGAGAGACGTCCACGTGGACCGGCTCCAACCAGGTGCGGGCATTGTCCAACGAGTGGAACACATAGGTCATCTCGTCGCTGTAGCCGGTCGCCCACTGATAAGGCTCCACTCGAGTCAAGCGAACATCCGTTCTGCTGTCCACCGAGGCCGCCGGGGCAAAGGAACGGCGGAAGGCGTTGACCAGGATCCTCCCGTCGGACAACTGCATGATGCCCGGATCATCCATTCCGTAGTACTCGTAGCCGCCGATGACTTCGGGATGCTCAGACCAGCTTTCCCCCTGATCGCCGGAGCGAATGATCATGCCGTACAACGAGGGATCCGCGTGGGTCAATCGGGCGTTCCGGCGCATGGCTTCGCAGAACGCGATCAGCATTTCTCCATCCCGGCACTTCAAGATGGTCGGCCAGGCCGAGTACCCGTAAGGGTCCCAAAAGACCACACTGTGCCTGAGGATCCCCGGATAGGACTTGACTTCAGGAGGAGCGGGAGGCTTCAACGGAGCCACCTCCGGAACTGCCGACAAGCGGCGGGCGCTCAGCGGCAGCGCTCCCAAAACGGCCAAGCGTTTTGCGAATTGCCGACGGGAGAAATCCTTCCAGGTCATAGGCTTCCTTTCTTGTTCGATCGAATCTCAGGCTGAAAATTCAATGCCCAAACTACAAGGCAGAAAAAGGAACTGCCCCTTATTAAGCTCTCGCGTCCCGGCGGCGAAGGTGGCCGCTCCAGTTCAGGATGTGCTCATCGGCCGTGAGCAGACTGTGACCCCCCAGGGCAGTCGCGACGATGATGCGGTCGGCTGGATCTCCGTGGAAGTTCTCCAGGCTGTTGGCGCGGATGGCAATGTCGCCGTCTACCGGAATCTCGACGAGACCATCCTGAAGAAGCCGGGTTCTCCAGGTTCTGACGTCCTCCAGCAGGCGGATGCGCCCCTTCGCGCGCAACAGAGCCACCTCCCAGAACGAAAACGCCGACGCCGCCAGCGCGGCTTCCCGTAGTCCCCGTTCCATCAGCCCTCTGGAACGAGGCCCGATTTGCCGTCCGCCAAGTCTCGACCACAACAGTACGTGCGTGTCCACCAGTATCACGGATTGGCCACCCGGTCGGGGTTCACCTCGGCTTCCCACTCCAGGTTGATCGGGGAGATGATGTCGCCGATGATTTCGATCCTGTCTCGATCGGCCCCGAACCAATCCCCGAACCGCTTGCGGTAGGGCAGGAGGCGCGCGGTTGGGCGGCCGTTCTTGGTGATCACGATCTCTTCTCCGCTCTCTGCCACTTCGTCCATCAGCCTGAGGCACTTTGCCTTGAACTCGGACGCCTTGATGGTGCGGGATTCACTCGCTCCGCCTCGTTCGGTAACTGTCATGGCTTCACACCCATCCTCGTGCAGTCCAGGATATAACCATAGTCACGACCATAGTCACATAATACACCGTCTCCAGGTGCCCCACAAAATTGAATCCCGCAGTGGATTCGCATGGACCGCAGGCTCCCTTCGCTCATCGATGCCTTTGCAGCACAAGCTCGCGGAGAACGGAACTGTCCCTTTCTCTACGTTGCACGATAATGAGGGAATGGATGTTCCAGTTAGAACCACCGCCGCTTCCGCCTCGGTCCGCCCGTCTCGAACACCATCGACAGGAGCGGTCACGCCGCCGGATCGAGCCAGCGCGCTGTTCTTCGAGCTGTTCAGTGGGTTGCCCCGGCAGGGACCGGGCAACACAGCGAGCACGCGTCGGGCCCTCGGGCTCGTTCCAGGCGTCGGGACGCGGACGCGCGTGCTCGACATCGGCTCCGGGACCGGCGCCCAGACACTGGTGCTGGCGGAGAGTTCGCCATTGGGCATCGTCGCCGTCGACAACCACCCCCCGTTCATCGACGCGTTGAACCGCAAGGCCAATGAACTGGGCATCGCGGATCGACTGGAAGCCCGCGTGGCGGACATGTACCGACTCGACTTTGCCGACGGTTCGTTCGACCTGATCTGGTGCGAAGGCGCCATCAACATCATGGGCGTCGAAGCGAGCCTGCGCGCCTGGCGCCGGCTGGTGCGACCCAACGGGCACGTCGCGCTGACCGAAGTGTGCTGGCGGATGCCCGAACCGCCGGCCGAATGCGTCGCGTTCTGGAAGCGGGAGTATCCGGCGATCCGAGACATCTCCGCGCTCCTGGAAGCCGTCGAGGCGTGCGGCTACGAGACCGTGGGGCACTTTTCGCTTCCCGCGTCGGCGTGGTGGGACGACTACTATCGGCCTCTGCAGGACAACGTGACCGCATTCCGCAAGCGTCATCGCGATGCGCCGGATGCGCAGGAGCTGGCGGACCAGTGCCAACACGAAATAGACATCTGGCATTCCTACTCGGAATTCTACGGCTACGAGTTCCTTGTGCTGCGTGTCGGTTGAAGCCCGCTACGACCGGGGCGCCGCGAGGGTAGGCGTCCTCCCGGGGTGTGGCGTTCTGTGCGTAAGCCGAGATCTCGGAGAACGGGACTGTCCCTCTATCTTTTCGCCTCTCTCTCCCTTCTTCGCCCTTCTGCCCGGCTGAGTCGGAATATATTGCCGACGATATCCCCACCCGACTCCAAGGGGTCCTATTTTGACCCAAGGATCCAGTCTGGATAGACTCGCCCTCCTTTTTCGCCCACGGGACACAGGAGGATCCGGATGATCAGATCCAGTCTGCTCGCGGTACTGCTGTTCGCGGCACCGGCGCCGGCTGCCGGCAGTCACCACAAGCCCCAAGCTCTCGACATCGGCGACCGGCTGGAGCTCATGGTGGACGACTACTTGATCGACACCATGACCGGGGACGTCCGGCTGGAGCTCCAGACGCCCGCCTCCGGCGGCAAGGTGCTCGACTTCGACGAGCCATGGGAAGGCACCACCTGCTCCTATGTCTCGGTGATCCACGGAGACGGGCTCTACCGCCTGTACTACCGGGGCCACAGCGATCCCTCCTACGCGGTTCCATCCCTCCTCGAACCGGGTGAGACCATGATCCCGGAACATCCCGAGGTGACCTGCTACGCCGAGAGCCGGGACGGCCGGAACTGGACCAAGCCGTCGCTGGGGCTGGTGGAGTTTGATGGATCGAAGGAGAACAACATCATCTGGGACGGCTTCGGCAACCACAATTTCATGGTGTTTCTCGACACCAATCCCCAAACTCCCCCCGGGGAGCGGTACAAGGCGCTGGCCTCGGGACACCCGAACCGCCCCTTGAAACGTATCGTGGGCATGGTTTCTCCCGACGGCATCCACTGGAAACCGATCCGCGAGGAACCGATCCTCACCCAGCCTCCGACGGATTGGGGTGGCGACGGAATCCTCTGGGACGGGTACAGGAACGAGTACGTCGCCTATCTCCGGGTCTGGTATCCACCCCGCCACACCGGGTCCGGCGAGCGGCGGATGCCCACGATCCGGGCCATCGGCCGGGCCACTTCGTCGGATTTCCTGAACTGGAGCGAATTGGAGGACATCGACCTGGGAGGCGGGCCCCGGGACCACTTCTACACCAACGGAATCACGCCGTACTTCCGGGCGCCCCACATTTTCCTGGGCTTCCCCAAGCGTTTCGTGCCCTGGCGGACCCGGTTTGCCGATGCGCCCGCAAACGGAGCCTCCGACACCGTGTTCATGACCAGCCGAGACGGCCTGAACTGGGACCGCCGGTTTCCCCAATCCTTTATTCGGCCCGGACGCGAGAAGAGGAATTGGGGCAACCGCACCAACGGAACGGCCACCGGAGTCGTTTCTACCGGAGACGATGAGATCTCCCTCTACGTGATCCGCCACTACATGTTCCCCAGCATTCACATGGAGCGGATGGTCCTGAGAACCGACGGGTTCGTCTCGCTCAACGCCGGCTACCGCGGAGGCGAAGTGTTGACCAAGCCCCTGACCTTCCAGGGGAGCATCCTGGCGCTCAACTTCGCCACTTCCGCGGCGGGAAGCATCCGGATCGAGGTTCAGGACGAAGCCGGACGGCCGCTTCCCGGCTTCGCTCTGGAGGAATCGCCGCTGGTCTGGGGCGACGAGATCGAGCACACGGTCCGTTGGAAACGGTCCCACTCCGGCGCCATGTCGGATGAGCCTTTGAAGCGAATCTCGGGCAAACCGGTGCGGCTGCGCCTGGTGATGAAGGACGCCGATCTCTTCTCGGTGAATTTTCGGTGAATTCGAAGCAAGATCCGCGTTGCCTCCCCCCTACGGTGGAAACCCCGGAGCGAACATGGGATAACAGTACGATTCGTAACTTCCAGTGTGGACTCGCTAAAGCAGGAGAAACCGGTATGAAGACGATCAGATTGACGGTTGGCTTATGTTTTGTGCTGGGATTGTCCGGCGTTTTCCCCGTCGCGCAGCTCGCACTTGCGCAGCCGCAGGAAGCCTGTCCGAGACCTCTCGCACTTCCGGCCCTGCCCGAGGGGCTGGTCACCGCTGCCCAGGTGGAGAGCGGCGATGCTACCCTGTCGGCACTCGTGCAGGGGTTTCGAGACTACAGCGCGAGTGTCCTGCAATTGCCCAACGCAACGGGGTATCTCGGATGTCTTATGACCCATGAGGGCCCTTTCAGGTCCGGGTCCACCTACCTGGTTGTCCTGACCCCTAATCTGAACTTCCAGCCTGCCTGACCGATATTTTCGCTTCAAATCATTGATTT
>JAPPLF010000109.1 GCA_028874215.1 Acidobacteriota bacterium | reverse complement strand
TTTTCAAATCAATGATTTGAAGCGAAAATATCGGTCAGGCAGGCTGGAAGTTCAGGTTAACAATTGATGAACGGTGGAGGAGCGGAGCGGGGCGGGGCGGCGGTTTCCTAGCCGCCGATTCATTTGACATCGGAGAACGGGGGGAATCGGGCGGTTGGGAAACCGGCACTCGAAGATTCGGCGGTTAGGAAACCGGCCGATCCAAGATTCGGCGGTTAGGAAACCGCCGCCCCACAGACTTCGCGGATCATCCGCCGATAGATCTCCACGGCCTCCTCGAGTTGTCCGATGGAGATCCACTCTCCCACCGTGTGGGCCTGAGCGATATTGCCGGGACCCAGGACCACCAGCTCGTCGACCTGGTCCTTGATCCAGATGGAGTCGGTTCCGTAGGGGACGGTCTTGGGCTTCCTTCCGCCGCTGGCCCGGGAGGCCAGTTGCACCAGGCCGGCGCCTGGAGAAACGTAGAAAGGACCCTTGTACCTGGTCTCCACCTCCAGCCCATGGGCCCGGGCCCGCCCGGCGACGATCTCCATCAAGTCCCGGCTCTCGTCGCCGGGCATGGGCCGGAACCCGATCTGGCAGGTGCTTCGGGCCGCGCTCACGTTGGGACGGGTGCCGCCGTCGTCGAAGACCATGTTGAAACCGTTGGTGGGGGGATTGAAGTCCTGGTTCCGGTAGCGCGGGTCCTGCTTCACCTCCTTGGCCAGCTCGGCCATCTCAGCCAGGAACGGAGCGATCAGAAAATTCGCCGAGGTGCCCAGATCGGTGCTGGTGTGGGCGGCTGTCCCCCGGGCCGTGGCCATGACCAGGACCCCGCCCTTGTGGGCGTAGACCGGCCACAACTCGGTGGGTTCGGCCACCACGGCGTAGCGGGGACGCGATTCGCTGAAGAAACGCGATTCCCGGACGACCTGCTTGGCTCCGCCTCCGCCCACTTCCTCGTCGGCGGTGGCCATGACCAGGACCGGTTGCTCCAGTTCCTCTTCGTCGACGGCGGCGGCGGCGGCCATGGTGGCCGCCAGAGGGCCCTTCATGTCGCAGGACCCCCGTCCGGAAATCTTTCCGTTGCCCAACACCGGGTCGTAGGGGTCCCAGTCCTCTTCCTGTCCCGGCACCGTGTCGGTGTGGGAGAAGAAGGCGAGGCCTCCGGTTCCCGATCCCTTCCGGCCGACGATGCTGACCTTGGTCTCCCCGTTCTCGTCGACGTAGTCCAGGCGTTCGGTCTCGAAGCCATGCTCCCGAAACCGTTCCTCCACCAGGTCGGAGATCAGGGCATTGCTCCAGCGGCTGACCGATTTGATGGCGACGAGATCCCGCGTCAGGGAAACAGGGTCGAGCTTCATGCGAATTTCTCCAAATCGATCGGGCGGCGCCAGCGTCTGCCCGGCGGCGCCTCTTTTCTCTTTCCTTCTGACTTTCGGTCAGGCGAGGATCTCATGGACCAGCCGGGCCGGGTACTGATCGGTGAGGCGCTCCTCCAGGCCGTGGCGGCGGAAGACCAGGTCCCGGTGGTTCAGGCCCAGCAGGTGCAGGAAGGTGGCGTGAAAGTCGTGGACGCTGACCCGGTCCACGGCGGCCTTGTGGCCGATGTCGTCGGTGGCGCCATGGACGTATCCGGCCTTGACTCCCCCCCCGGCCATCCAGAGGCTGAAGCCGTCGGGACCGTGGTCCCGGCCGGCGGCGCCGCCGTCCCGAACCTGGGAGATGGGCATGCGGCCGAATTCCCCTCCCCAGACGACCAGCGTGTCGTCCAACAGCCCCCGCTGCTTCAGGTCGCGAACCAGGGCGGCGGACGGCTGGTCGGTCTTCCGGCAGCAGTATTCCAGTTTCTCCTTCAAGCTATGGTGATTGTCCCAGATCTGGTACTCGATGAAGATCTGGACGAAGCGCACGCCCCGCTCCACCAACCGCCGGGCCAGCAGGCAGCGTCTCCCGTAGGAGGCGGTGGCCTCGTTGTTGAGGCCGTACATCTCCTTGGTGGCCTCGCTCTCCTGGGAGAGGTCCAGGGCGTCGCTGGCGGCCAGCTGCATGCGGGCGGCCAGTTCGTAGGAGGAGATCCGGGCGGACAGGTCCGGCTGCCACGGACGTTCCATGCGATGGGAATGGTCCAGGCTGCGCAACAACGACCGTTCAGCTTCGATCAGAGGGTTGGGCAGCCGCTCCCTGGGGTTCAGGTTGAGCACGGCCGGGTCCTTCTCCCGGAACCGGGTGCCCTGATACGTGGGAGGCAACCAGCCCGCCTGCCAGTTCTGAATTCCATTGACCGGGAGGTTCTTGTCTTCCAGAACCACATATCCCGGCAGGTTCTGGTTCTCGGTGCCCAGGGCGTAGGTCACCCAGGCCCCCATGGTGGGGCGGCCGGTAATGGTCCGGCCCGTGTGGAAGAGGTTGATGGCGGGCTCGTGATTGAAGTGCTCACTGTACATGGACCGGACCAGGGTGATGTCGTCCACGATGGTGGCCGTATGCGGCAGGAGCTCCGACAGCTCCATCCCGCACTTCCCGTGCCGGGAGAACTCCCAGTAGGACGGCATCAGAGTGCCCACCTGATCCATGTTCTCGATCTGGTTGAGCAGGTCGCGGGGGGCGGCGCCTCCCGCCATTCGAGCCAGGGTCGGCTTGTGGTCGAAGAGGTCGACCTGGCTGGGGCCGCCGTTCATGAACAGGTGAATGACCGACTTGGCCTTCGGCTCGCGGTGGGGGGCCAGAGGAGTCAAGTCGATCCGGGGCCGGCCCTGGCCGGGGCCCGGCGAACCCGGAAGGTCCTTCTGTAGAAGCCAGGCCAGGGCCGCGCCGTGGACTCCGTCGCCGAGACGGGAGAAGAAGTCCCGCCGGGAGCCGCGGAATTTCGTTCCGAAGTGGGTCATGGGATGTCTCGCCCGGTCAGTCAATATACATAAACTCCGCCGAATTGAGGAGAGTGAGGGCCACCGAGCTCAGCGCCGACCAGCGGGCCCCGGGGCCCCGCGGCGCCGGATCGTTCTTCCGTTCCAGGTGGCTGCGCCACTCCCGCTCGAGGCGCTGCAGCGACTTTTCGATGCGCCGGCTCTCCCCGGATGTGGGATAACGGCCCAGGACCTCCAGGTAGAGGCCCTCGATCTGCCCCGGCATGTCTCCCGGAGACTGGTCCATGAGCCGCCCGGCCAGGTAGCGGGCGTGGCCGCGCATCAGCTCTCCGTTGACGAGCTGGAGCGCCTGCAACGGGACGTTGGACTGCCGGCGCTGGCCGCAGTTGGGGATCATCACCGGATAGTCGAAGGCCTCCAGGGAAGAGACGGGCATGCGCCGCCGCTTGAGCACGTAGACGGCCCGGCGCCACCCGCCCGGGGTCGATTCGGGCACCACCTCGCCGCTGGATTCCTCCTTCAGGTGAACGGGGATTCCGAAGAGAGTCGGGTCGAGGCGCCCCGTCACCCGCAGCACCGAATCGTGAATGGCTTCGGCGTCCAACCGCCTCAGGGGCATCCGGGAGAAGAGCAGGTTGTCCGGGTCCTGTTGGCTCGCTCCGGGACCGACCCGGGACGTCTGCCGGTAGGCCGCCGAGGTCATGATCAGCCGGTGCATGGCCTTCATGCTCCACCCCCGGTCCTCGAACTCGGCCGCCAGCCAATCCAGGAGCCGCGGATGGGACGGCTGGGACCCGGTCCGGCCGAAGTCCCCCGGGGTGGTGACCAGTTCGCGGCCGAAGTGATGTCCCCAGATCCGATTGACCTGGACCCGCGACGTCAGAGGGTGCCCCTCCTGAGTCAGCCAGCGGGCCAGGCCCAGGCGATTTCCGCTGGTGTCCCGGCCAGGCGGCGGCAGCGGCCGGTAGGGCTCCAATCCGTTGCCGGACAGGACGCGGGGCACGCCGGGGTACACCCGTTCCGCCACCGACCGGGCTTCGCCCCGGTTCAGGCGATAAGCGGGGGAGGGGTCTCCTCCCATGTCGTAGAGCGCCCGGATGCCGGGCAGGGTCCGGTACTTGGTCTTGTCGCGGAAGTTGGTCTCCGAACCGTATTTGGAGTTCTTGATGTGCTCGATGTCCGTCTGCAACTGGCTCGCGGACTCCTTGAACTCGGGGAACTCGTCGCCGAGGGCGGCGTAAGTGGGTTCCACGACCTCCTTGAACTTCCGGGCCAGAAAACGCTGCAGGCTGGACCCCTTCCCTTTCGGCGTTTCGGCGATGGTTCTGAGGTCCGCCTGCAGGTTGGGAGGAAGGGCGGCCAGCGCCTCCTTCCGGAACTTCTCCTTGTAGGGCCGGGCCTTGTCCTCCAACTCCTTTTCCAGGTTCCGGAGCTTGACCTGGAGGGGGGCGTTGTGGGCCTCGATCTCCTTGAGGTCCGCCTCCAACGCGACGCGCAGGACCCTCTCCGTAGGCGGACGCCAGTCGTAGGGGTCCAGCGCGGTCTGGAGGATGGCGGCCAGGCTGTAGTACTCGCGCTGACTCAGGGGATCGTACTTGTGATCGTGGCAGCGGGCGCAACCGATGGTCAGGCCCAGGACCGACGAGCCCAGGACCTGAAGCTCGTCGGCGATGATGTCCATCTTGTCCTGGAGCGACCGGTTGGGCTGGTTGTACGTCCCGTCGGGGGTCAGCCGCAGGAACCCGGTTGCGGCCAGGACATCCACCAGTTCCCGGGTGACCCTCTCCTGATTCCTGTAGTCCACCAACTCGTCGCCTGCCAGTTGCTCCGTCAGGAAACGGTCGTAGGGAGTGTCGCCGTTCAGCGCCCGGATGACGTAGTCGCGATAGCGCCAGGCATGGGGGCGGACCTTGTCCTCGTCGACGATTCCCTCCGAATCGCTGTATCCGGCCAGGTCCAGCCAATACTGGGCCCAGCGCTCTCCGTAGGCGGGAGAGTCCAGCAGTCGGTCCAGAAGCCGCTCGTAGGCTCCCGGCTCCCGGTCCTCCAGGTAGTCCAATACTTCCCGGGAGGTGGGAGGCATCCCGGTCAGGTCCAGGTAGGCCCGGCGCAACAGGACCAGGGGCTCGGCCTCGGGAGAGAAGCCCAGACCCTTGGACTCCAGCCGTGACAGCAGAAAGAGGTCGATGGGATTGCGGGCCTGTTCCGGGTGGAGGACCCGGGGCAGCGCCGGTGGCCGGGGGGACCGAAAGGACCAGAACTCCCTGTCTTCAGGGGCCAGGGAACGGTCCGTTACGGCTTCCGTCCCGGGTGGGTCGTCGCGGGCGCCGGCCAGAATCCACTGCCTCAGAACTTCCACCTCGGCCGTGGTGGGCGGCCGGATCTCGTCCAGGGGAGGCATCTCCTGAGAGATAATGCGGGAATAGAGCAGGCTCCGGCCCGGGTCGCCGGGGACGATGGCCGGACCCGACTCGCCTCCCCGGAGACGGGCGGCGCGGGTCCGCAGGTCCAGTCCCGCCTCCTGCTTCGCCTTTCCGTGACAGTTGACGCAGTGCATCTGGAAGATGGGCAGCACGTCCTTCTCGGTGTACGCCACGCCGGCGGCGTGCGCGGACTGTCCGTCGATCCAGAGCCGGATGGCCCCGATCTCTTCCCGGGACAGGTTGACGTCGCCCGGAGGCATGGCGCCCGAGACCAGCTTGGAGACCAGCAGGCTCCGGTCCGAAGCTCCCGGCACCAGGGCGGGGCCCGACTTCCCTCCGGCCAACATGGACTCGAGCCTGTCCAGATGGAGTTCCCCCTGGGGAGAGGCGCCGCTGTGGCACTGCAGGCAGGTCCTTTCGAATATGGGGAGAATGTCCCTTTCGAAGTCGGAGTCATCGGACCGGGAGGCCGGAAAAGCCGGTCCGAGGATCAGGCAGGCCAACGGCGTCAGCCAGAGATTGCGTACCATGTTCGTCTTCTCGCTGGTTTCAAACCTACACCGGAAAACGCTTTCCGGGCAACCGAAGATGAGGAAGGAACTTCGGGAGCGGCGTCCGGAGACCCTCCGGCCGCCGTTCCGGCGGGCGGCCGGGAAGTCGCCCCCCCTGTGCTAGGTTGGTTCCCGCCATGAGAAAGCTCGCGCCGCTGGCCGGATCGATGATGGCGTTGGCCCTGGCATGGGGCGCCGCCTGCACACCGGTCCGGGTTCCCCTGATCTCGACCGGGCCCCTCCGCGACCTGGTCCGGATTCCCCAGGACGCCGCCATCTTTACCGAGAGCGGAGACCGTCCCATCCTGGAAGCCGACGAGGACCGGCTGGAGAAGTTCGAAGCCTACTGGTACGGGCCCTGGGAGCGGACCGGGCCCGGGGTCTGCACGGAGGCCATGTTCGGCTGGGCCGCCGAATCGTTCACCGGGAAGCCGGTCTTCGGCCCCAATCTGCTGCGGCTCTCCGCCTCGCAGGTAAAAGCCGTCGTGGCCAATGCGCGGCTCGACGAGTATCCCAGCCGGTCCGGATATGGGATCGCCGTCCGCAACACCTCCCTGCGCGCTCTGCCTTCGTCCGAACCGTTCTATTTCGACTTCCGCGAGGCGGGAGAAGGATACCCGTTCGACTACAACCAGAATTCGGCCGTCTGGGCGGGGACGCCCCTTCTGCTGACGCACGTTTCCGGGGACGGACGGTTCGTGGGCGCCGAATCGCCCTACACCTGCGGTTGGATCGATGCGCGGGACGTGGCGACCGTCGACGAGGAATTCATGGCGGCCTACCGGCATCCCCGCCTGGCCGCCCTGCGCCGCGACCGGATCCCGATTTCCGGGGACCCCGGCGGGTTCCTCTTCGAGGGCCGGGTCGGGATGCTGCTGCCCCTGGTGGACGGAGCCGGAACGGGCGTCGTCCGCCTGTTGGCTCCCGTGGCCGACGAGAGCCGCCGGGCGGCCCTGTCGCAGATCCGGCTGACGGAGGACGACGCCGCGCCGATTCCATTTCCGTTCTCCCAGAACCGGCTGGCCGAGCTGATCAACCAGATCATGGGCCAGCCCTACGGATGGGGCGGGCTGGGCGGACACCGGGACTGCTCCTCCACGGTCCTGGACATCTTTCTGCCCTTCGGCCTTCCCCTGCCGCGCAATTCCAGGAACCAGGCAGCCGCGGGGAGAGTCGTGGATATCTCGGAACTCTCCCCGGACGAAAAACGAAAGCGAATTCTGGAAACGGCGGTCCCCTTCCGCACGCTGCTGAACATTCGGGGCCACGTCATGCTCTATCTCGGAGCCTTCCGGGGCTCCCCGGTGGCGTTTCACACCATCTGGGGACTGCGGACGGCTGCCAAAGACGAGTCGATCTCGGGGCGGTTCCTGATCGCGAAATCGGTCATCACCGGTCTGTCGCCGGGAATCGAGATCAGGACGTTGTCACGGAGCAGGGGCGATCTGCTGGACCGCATCGACTCGTTGACGCTGCTGGGAGAAGAGTAGGCGCTCGATTCCGCGGCGCCCGGTCAGGTCCGGCCATCCGGGCCGGCGTCGAGTTCAAGCGGCGGTGCCGCGGCCATTGCGGACGAGGAAATCCCGCAGCACATCCACAGCCCCTTCGACCCGCCCCATTCGGTCGCGGAGATCTCCGAACTGGTGATCCACGTGGTCGCGGGATTCACCGAAGCGCCGATCCATATGATCCCGGAGATTGCCGACCTGCCGATCCCCATGGTCGCGGAGGTCGCCGACCTGCCGATCCCCATGGTCGCGGAGGTCGCCGATCTGGTGATCCATGTGGTCGCGGAGGTCGCCGATCTGGTGATCCATGTGGTCGCGGAGGTCGCCGATCTGGTGATCCATGTGGTCGCGGAATTTACCAAAGCGCCGATCCATGTGATCGCGGAGATTGCCGACCTGCTGATCCCCATGGTCGCGGAGATCGCCGATCTGACGATCCACCCGGTCACGCAAGTCATTGAAATCCGTTCGCAATTCGCCCACGTCCGACCGCAATTCGCCCACGTCTGACCGCAACTCGCCGCGTACGGAACGGATGGAACGGACCAGGTACAAGAATCCGGAAACGAAAATCGCGGGAGTGATCCACTGGGCAAGTTCAGGCGCCATCGTTTCCTCGTAGATTCAAGAATAACATCCCGGACGGGCTCCCCAAACACGGAGGAATGGGCGATCGGAAATCTCCGCACCGCCGTCCTGGATCTCCTGATATCCCAAACGGCGCGATCCGGGAAAACGCGAAAGTCGGCGTCCAAACAATATAGAATGGTCGAAAACAAGAGGAGCGGAACCTTGAGAGTATTCTGGATTACGGCCTGCCGTTTCGTCGTCGCCATGGCGGGGTTGGCCGCGCTGCCGACCTTGCCCGCGGTGCCGGGGACCGCGGGGACGGGGGCCAAGGCGGCGGAGATGGCGCCTGCCGCGGACCGCACGGTCGACTTTCAGACCGACGTCCTTCCCATATTCGAGGCCAGTTGCTTCAAGTGCCACGGACCCGCCATGGCCATGGGCGGACTCCGGCTGCACACCCGTCCGGACCTGCTGGCAGGCGGGGACAAGGGCGCGGCGGTGCTGGAGGGGAACAGCGCCGGCAGCCGTCTGATCCGGCTGGTGGCGGGTCTGGACGACTTGAAGATGCCTCTGGACGGGGAGCCCCTCAGCCCGGAGCAGGTCGGAGTCCTGAGGGCCTGGATCGATCAAGGGGCGGTCTGGGGAGCGGCGGTTTCCAACCGCCGAACTCCGGACGAAGCAGCAGCCCAAGCGGCTCGCGTCGGAGGCCATTGGGCTTTCCGGCCGGTTCGTCAGGACCCGGCGCCACGGATCGCGGACCGTGATTGGATTCGAAACGACATCGACGCCTTCGTGCTGCGCCGGCTGCGCAGCGAGGGGCTGGAGCCCTCTCCCGAAGCCGGCCGGTCCACCTTGATTCGGCGACTCTACCTGGATCTCCTGGGCGTCCCTCCGACGCCGGCTCAACAGGATCGCTTCCTGGACGACCGGCGTCCCTACGCCTACGAGCGGCTGGTCAACCGGGTGTTGTCGTCGCCCCACTTCGGGGAGCGCTGGGCCCGCCACTGGCTGGACCTGGCCCGCTACGCCGACAGCGACGGCTTCGAGAAGGACAAGGTCAGGCCCCACGCCTGGCGCTACCGCGAGTGGGTCATCGACGCCTACAACCGCGACCTTCCCTACGACCAGTTCGTGGTGGAGCAGTTGGCAGGCGACCTGCTGCCGGACGCCACCGTGGAGCAGAAGACGGCCACCGGCTTTCACCGCAACACGTTGACCAACACCGAGGGGGGCGTGGACCCGGAGGAGTACCGGGTGGAGCAGGTGGTGGACCGGACCGACACCACGGGCCTGGTCTTCATGGGCCTCACCGTGGGCTGCGCCCGGTGCCACTCCCACAAGTACGACCCGATTTCGCACCGCGAGTACTACCAACTCTTCTCCTTCTTCAACACCGGAGTCGAAAAGAACATCCCCGCCCCGCTCCCCCGGGAACAGGTGGCCTACCGGTTGGCGACCCGGCAGTGGGAGCGGGAGCATGAGAAGCTGCTGGCCGCCCTGGCGGAGCAGCGTTCGGTGCTGAAGGAGAAGCTGGAGGGGTCCCGGGACGTGGCCCTCTGGGAGAAGGGTCTGGACCACACTCCCGTGGAGTGGATTCCGCTGGACCTGTCCGGCTACGTCGCCGCCGGGGGCGCCGAGTTCAGCGAAGACGGCGCCGGCGCGCTGCTGGTGACCGGCAACAACCCCAGGAAGGACCGATACACTCTGGTGGCCAACATCGAGGTCCGGGGAATCAATGCCGTCCGGCTCGATTTTCCGACGCACGAGTCCCTGCCCTCGGGCGGTCCCGGACGATCGCCGGAAGGAGCTTTCGTCCTCTCCGAGTTCAAGATCGGCGACGCCCGGCTCTCCGACCCGGTCAAACCCACCGCGATTCCGGTGGAGAGAGTCTTCGCCGGCACCTCCCGGAAGGGGTTCGAGATCGAGAAGGCCGTCGATGGAGACCCCAAGACCGGTTGGGGCGTGAAGGGTCCCCTGGGACCCAACCGGGACCAACAGGCGGTCTTCGTGACCTCTCAGAGCCTGGGACGCTATGGAGGATCGTCACTCACCCTGACCTTGGAGCAGCTCCACGGCGGGAGCCACAACATCGGCTCCCTGAGGGCCTACGTGACGCAGGCGCCGCGGAAGGACCTGAAGCAGGTCTTCCCCATGCCGGTGGAGCGGGCCCTGGCGGTTCCTGCCGGGGAACGGAGTCCGGAGCAGCAATCCGCCGTCCTGGACTACTACGTGGACCTGAACCCCGAAGTCCGGCACCGCCTGGCGGCGTTGGAGGGACACCGCCGGGCCCGGCCCCGTCCTCCGGGCACCATGGCCCAGACACTGGTGGAGAACCCCGACCCGCCCCGGACCCACATTCACCTGCGGGGAGACTTCCTGAGTCCGGGGGCGGAGGTCCGGCCCAACACCCTCTCCGTCCTGCCGCCGTTCGAACCTCGCGGCGAGAATCCGGACCGGCTGGATCTGGCCTTCTGGCTGACCGATCCTGCCCACCCCCTGACCGCCCGGGTCGAGGTCAACCGCCTCTGGGAGCACCTCTTCGGCCGGGGACTGGTGGCCACCAGCGAGGACTTCGGCACCCGGGGCGAGAAACCGTCTCATCCCCGGCTCCTGGATTGGCTGTCCAAGGAGTTCGTGGCCGGCGGGTGGAGCCGCAAGGACCTGATCCGATTGATCACGACGTCGGCCACCTACCGGCAGTCTTCCCACGTCCGTCCCAAACTCATGGAAAAGGACCCCAAGAATCTGCTCCTGGCCCGGCAGAACCGTTTCCGCGTCGAGTCGGAAGCGACGCGGGACCTCTATCTGGCCGTGGCCGGGCTGCTGGAGCCGCGGGTCGGCGGCAAGAGCGTCTACCCGCCGCTGCCGGCGGGAGTGGCCGATCTGGGATACGGCGGGACGGAGTGGCCCGTGAGCACCGGGACCGACCAGTATCGCCGGGGCCTCTACATCTTCTTCCAGCGGACCGTTCCGTACCCCATGCTCATGACCTTCGACAGTCCCGATTCCAACACCTCCTGCGTCCGCCGGATCCGTTCCAACACTCCGCTTCAGGCCCTGACGCTGCTCAACGGACCTCTGTTCGTCGAGAGCGCCCGGTCGCTGGGACGGAGGATTCTGGCCGAGGCCCCCTCCGGGGACGCCGATCGGATCGGATTCGCGTTTCGCCTGGCGCTGGCCCGCGACCCGAGCCCCCGGGAAGCCGGGATCGTTCGCGAGTTGCTGGCCGAGCACCGCAGCGCTTTCGAGCAAGACCCTGAGGCGGCCGCCGAATTCGCCGGGTCCGAAGCCGGGACGCCGGCCACCGAGACGGCCGCCTGGATCGCCGCCGGCCGAATGATCCTGAACCTGGACGAGTTCCTGACCCGGGAGTGACGACCATGGAATCTCCGGAAAACAGATTGCCGGCTTCCCGCCGAGACTTCCTCACCACTTCGGCCAGCGGCCTCGGGACCGCGGCCCTGGCCTCCCTGCTGGCGCGGGAGGGGCTGCTCCAGGCGAAGCCCGACGCGGGCATCGCCAATCCTCTTTTCCCCAGGCAGCCCCATTTCGCACCCAAGGCCAAGTCCTGCATCTTCCTCTTCATGGCGGGCGCGCCCAGCCAGTTGGACCTCTTCGATCCCAAGCCCAAGCTCAACGAGTTGGACGGCCAGTCCATGCCCGAATCGTTGCTGGAGAAGGTGAGATTCGCCTTCATCCGCAAGGAGACGGCGGTGCTGAAGGGTTCCGGAGCCAAGTTTCGAAAACGCGGCGAGTGCGGCATGGAGATCTCCGACCTGCTGCCCCACATCGCCGGTTGCGCCGACGACATCGCCCTCGTCCGGTCGCTGCATACCGACACCTTCAACCACCATCCGGGACAGCTCATGATGAACACGGGCGTGCCCACCTTCGGACGGCCCTCCATGGGCTCCTGGATCAACTACGGCCTCGGGAGCGAGTCGGAGAACCTGCCCGGATACGTGGTGCTCACGGCCGGCCGGGGAACCAGCGGCGGCGCCTCCAACTGGACCAGCGGATTCCTGCCCACCAACTACCAGGGGGTGCTGTTTCGAAACCAGGGCGACCCGGTCCTGAACCTGACCAATCCCGCGGGACTCCCCCACGAGTGCCAGCGCCTGGGACTGGACCGGCTCCGGCAGCTCAACGAGGAGCGTTTCCGGCAGACCCGGGACCCCGAGATCCTCTCCCGGATCGCCTCCTACGAGTTGGCCTTCCGCATGCAGTCGTCGGCTCCCGAACTGATCGACCTCAGCGGGGAGAGCGAGAAGACGCTTGAGATGTACGGCGTGAACCGGACCGAGGGGAAGTGGAAGGACAAGCCCAGCCGGGGCTACCGTCCGGGAGTCTTCTCGACCTACGCCCGGAACTGCCTGCTGGCCCGGCGCCTGGTGGAGCGGGGCGTCCGCTTCGTCAGCATCTATCACGCTTCCTGGGACCACCACAGCAACCTGGACAGCGGACTGGGTTTCAACTGCATGATGTGCGATCAGCCGGTGGCGGCCCTGCTGAAGGATCTCAAGCAGCGGGGGCTGCTGGACGAGACCCTGGTGATCTGGGGAGGCGAGTTCGGCCGGACTCCCCTGGGCGAGAACCGCGTGGGCCGGGAGCCGAACACGGGCCGGGACCACCACCCCTTCGCCTTCTCCATGTTCATGGCAGGCGGCGGCATCCAGGGAGGGCAGGTGCTGGGCCGGACCGACGACATCGGCTGGAACCCGGTCGAGGATCCGATTCACATCAACGACCTCCACGCCACCATCCTGCATCTCTTCGGTTTGGATCACGTCCGCCTCACTCATCGCTTCCAGGGCCGGGATTTCCGGCTGACCGACGTGGGGGGCGAGGTGGTCGCGAAGCTGCTGGCATGAGGTTTTATTGCCGCCGCCTCCTGGCCGCAGCCGGCGCCGCAATCCTGCTGGCGGGTTGCGCCGCCCCGGAGGAACCCGGGGCGAAGCCCGGCGGCAAAACCCGTTTCATCCTCTCCAACGACGGGGGATCGGTGGCGGGTCCCGTGCTGGAAGCTCCCATCGGGGTGGAGGGCCTGGTCAAGCTGGCCATCGAACCGCTACGGGACACGCAGATCAACACGCTTTTCTGGCAATTGGGAACCGACCCCTACCTGGGGACCCCGTCCCACAGGCTCTCGGACTGGTACTCGCACCCGACGGACGTGGGCTCCATCTGGGGGGTGGAGAACCCTTCCTTCCACAGCGCCGGACTCTGGCGCATTCGCGAAAACGCGAAACGGTTGATGGAGGCCGGAACCGATCCCGTCGCCGTGGTGGTGGAGCACGGGCGCCGGGCGGGACTGGAGGTCTTCGTCTGCATGCGGGTCAACGACGTCCACGACAGCCGCCTGGAGGGCGGGTTGGAGGACCCTCTCATGTCGCCTGTCAAGAGGCGGCATCCGGATTGGCTCCTGGGTGAGGAAGGCTCCCGCAGGACGGCCTACAACTTCGCTCTGCCCCAGGTCCGGGAATACAAGCTGGCTCTGGCCCGGGAGGCCATCGGGAACTACGACCTGGACGGGCTGGACTGGGACTTCTGCCGGCATCCCTTTCTCTTTCCCCAAGGCCGGGAAGCGGAGGGTGCGCCCCTGCTGACCGAATTGCTGGGCGACCTCCGCCGGGCGCTGGACGAAAAAGGGGAACGGGTGGGCCACCGGCTCTCCCTCTCGGTCAGAGTGCCCGGCTCGCTGGACGAGGCCCTGGCGCAGGGCATGGACGTGAGAAGCTGGCTCTCGAAGGGTCTGCTGGACATCCTCATCGTTGGCTACCAGCCGGGGAACAAGCATCGCCTCCCTGTGGAGGAGTACGTGGAGGCGGCTCGGGGGACCCGTACCCAGGTCGTGGCCCAGGGACTGGGGCTCTTCCAGCAGCCCAGACCCCTCTCGGCGAAGCTGATCTGGAACGAGAAGGACTACTACACGGCCGAGATGTGCCGCGCCGTGGCCGCGGCCCACTACCGGGCCGGCGCCCAGGGGATCTTCGTGTTCAACAACCACTACCTGCAGGTGGTCCGGGACCGGCAATACGACCGCCTCCCGTGGAAGGAGCTGGGCGACCCCCAGGCCATCGGCCGCAAGGACAAGCACTACCTGGCGGATCAGAAGACCTGGGGAGCCGGCCGGCTGCCGCTCGACCTGGCCAAGGCGGGGGATGCCGTGGAGATCTCCCTGGACGTGGCGGACGACCTGGAAGCGGCCGCCCGGGAGGGCGTCCTGAAAGCGGCCACGGTCCGCCTTCTGGTTGACCAACTGACTCCCCTGGACCGGTTGGAGGTCACCCTGAACGGCCAACCCATGGGGGCCCCCCACACGCGGCACGTCTTCTTCACCGAGACCTGGCTCGAATTCGCCGCCGGTCCTCCCCAACTCAAGCAGGGCTGGAACCGAATCGGAGCCGCCGTCCGGGCCCGGAATCCCCAGGTCGCCAGCCCGCTCGCTCTCAAGAGCGTCGAGATCCTGGTGGATTACGAGGATTGAGGAGGAGCGGCGACTTTCCTGTCGCCGAAGGGGGGGTGGGGACGGCAACACACCCATTGAATCCAGAGATATCCCAAGAGATCCCGGAATATATTTTAAGTGGTTGTTTTTCTTTAGTTTAGACCTGTTCTCACCCCGTTTCTTCCTCCCCTGACGTCCCTTGATATCCATCTCTATCCCGTTTATTATGGTGTAATGGGTGATGTAATCAGTGCTCCCCTTTTGCCCCGGAAGACCAAGCCGAAGGGCCGCCACCCCCACAAGGCGCTCTCCGCCGCTTTCGTGCGCTCCGCCCCACCGGGCAAACACTGCGACGGCAACGGACTCTACCTCTTCGTCAAGCCTAACGGAGCACGAAGCTGGATCCAACGCCTCGTCATCCGCGGCCGCCGCCGCGACTTCGGACTCGGCGGTGTGGCACTGGTGTCCCTGGCCGAGGCCCGCGAGAAGGCGCGGGCCAACCGCAAGCTGGCCCGCGAAGGTGGGGATCCCCTGACCGAGAGACGCCGCACGCACAACATGCCCACCTTCGCCGAAGCCGCCGAGCGGGTGGTGGAGCAGAAGCGGTCCGGCTGGCGCAATCAAAGGCAGGCCCACGACTGGATGGCGAGCTTTCGACGCTACGCCTTTCCTCACATCGGCCGGATGCCGGTCTCGGAGGTGACCAGCGGCGACGTCCTGGAGATCCTCGTGCCCATCTGGCACGTGAAGTCGCGCACGGCCCGGACCGTGCGACAGCGCATCCGCACGGTCCTGGAGTGGGCCGTGGTGATGGAATACCGGACCGACAACCCCTGCGACCGGGTCGTGTCGGTGCTCGGAGCACAGGACGACGTGGTGCGGCACATGCCGGCCTTGCCGCATCGCGAGGTGGGGGCGGCCCTCCGGAAGGTGCGGGCCTCCAACGCGATGCCCGTGTCCCTGCTGGCCTTCGAGTTCCTGGTGCTCACGGCGGCGAGGTGGGGCGAGGTGCGGTGGGCCGAGTGGCTGGAGATCGATCCGGCGCAAGGGATGTGGACGGTTCCCGGAATCCGCATGAAGACCAAACGGGCGCACCGGGTGCCTTTGTGCCGCCGGGCGAATGAGATCCTGGAGAAGGCACGCACGCTGGATCATGGAGCCACCCGGTTGATCTTCGCCCGAAGGGGCGGAAAGCCGCTCGGCTCCGGCCGGTTGCGCAAGCTGCTGCGCCGGAACGGGATCGCCGCCGTGCCGCACGGGTTCCGGTCGAGTTTCCGGGACTGGGCGGCCGAGGAGACGGATCATCCTCGCGAGGTGGTCGAGGCGGCGCTGGCGCATGTGGTGAAGAACAAGGTCGAGGCGGCGTACCGGCGCACGGACCTGTTCGAGCGTCGGCGTCGGCTCATGGAGGACTGGGCGAGCTATCTGGCTGGCGAGAGTCCGGAACGGGTGGCCGGCCGGCTCCGTTGATCCGCCG
>JAPPLF010000108.1:5729-162561 GCA_028874215.1 Acidobacteriota bacterium | reverse complement strand
AAGCCTATCCCGAGTTCGTGCTCATGCCGGAAGAACTGGACGAGGAATAACGGCCCGCATTTCACATCGCCCCCGGCGACCAATACCGGGCTGATTGATGAAGGGCGGGAAAGTCCTTATTACCGGGGCGTCGTCCGGTATCGGGGAAGCCACCGCCTACGCATTCGCCGCTCAATCCTGTGAACTCTTCCTGGTGGCTCGCCGGAGCGGGCGATTGGAGCAGGTGGCCCACGAGTGCCTCCGCAGGGGCGCGCGAAGGGCCGTCTGGGCCTCCCACGATCTGAGCCGGCCGGGCCGCGGGACGGAGATCGTTGGCGAATGCCGGCGGACCCTGCAGGGTCTGGACGTAGTCGTGGCCAACGCCGGCTACGGCATCGTGGGTCCGGTCGGTGAGGTTCCGCCTGAAGAGGTGGCCCGCATCTGGCAGGTCAATTTCCAGTCCGGTTACGAGACCATCCATTCCGCCCTTCCCGGGCTGCTCCAGCAAGGTAGCGGGCATATCGTCCTGGTGAGCAGTGTGGTGGGCAGAAGGGCCATGCCCTATTTTTCGGCATACTGCGTGACCAAGTTCGCGCAAGCGGCCCTGGCCGAGTCACTATGGGGTGAGCTGAGAGGGAGCGGCGTCGGGGTCAGCCTCATCTGTCCCGGCCTGACGGAGACAGAGTTTCACAAGGTGGCTCGACTCGCCGCAAGTGCCACGCCCGCCCTGACGCTGTTCCGGCCGGCGACCTCGAAATCCGTAGCTCGAACCATTGTGGATTCGGTTCGCCGGCGGCGCCGGGAAGTGCATCTGACCGGGCTGGGCCGGTTGATAATCGGCTTGAACCGCCTTTCGCCGGCCCTGACGGCTCGATTGATCACGCCCCTCGCCCTTCAGGCACTCAAGAAATCTCCCTGAACCGCATCCGCCGTTTCCGCAGGCATAGTCCGGCCGTTCTCCAGAATCGCGCCACAGCCCGCACCCCGCGATTTGCCAACAGGCCAGGCCCATGGGTACTCTCTTGAACCAGCCGGGATTTCCAGTCCGGCATCGATTTCCAGACGTTACGGCGAGGGATTGATCCAACACGGAGTGCATCGATGAGGCCGAAAGATTTCTCAGTCGTTGGCGGAACCGGTTCTCAACCCGTCAAGACCTTATTCCGGGAGGTTTCGGGTCAGAACCGGCGTGAATTTCTCCGGGCCGGAGGAGTCTCCCTGTTCGCGGTCGCCTCTCAAGAGGCCTCCGTCGAGGCTGTTGCGCCTGCGGCGCGGTCCCCGTACCGGGCCGCCATCGTGGGATGCGGCCGGAAGGGGACCGGCTATGCCAGGGGCTATGTGCTCCACCCCCGGACCGAGGTGGTGGCCGCCGCCGATATCGACCCGGCGAACCTGGAACTGTTCACCAGAAGGTTCGGCGTTCCGGGTTACAAGGACTACCGGGAGATGCTGGCCCGGGAGAAGGTGGACATCGTCTCCCCGATCCTTCCGGTAAAAGCCAATCCCGGCGTGGTTCTGGGATGCACCGGGTTCCCGGTCAAGGCGATTTACTGCGAGAAGCCCATATCCGCGAGCCTCCGGCAGGCGGACGAGATGGTCGAAGCCTGCAAGAGAAAGGGAATCGTCTTCGCCGGCGGCGACATGTACCGAAACTTTCCCCAGTTCTGGCAAGCTCGAGACGCCCTGGAATCCGGGGAACTGGGAGAAGTCCGCGGTCTGAACCTCTATCAATCCACCAACGAGATCTCCGGGGGCGGGTGCCAGGGGCTGAGCGTCATGAGGCTGTTCGCCCGGGATGCGCCCGTGGAGTGGGTATGCGGCTGGACCCGAGGCGACCCCTTCAGCGACCAGGACCAGGGCATGGGCGGAACCGTCCGCTTCAGCAACGGCATTGAGTGCTTTATTCACAACCAGCGGGTGGCGCGCATGGGGATCGAGGTGCTCTGCAGCAAAGGGGTCTTCGTGAGCGACTGGTATACGTTTCGCCTCTTCCGGATGAAGGCCAGCGCCAAGGATCCCCGGCGGCGGGACAGCCTCGAGGAGATCCAGGAACTGTACCCCGATTCGGGACTCGGGCGCCGGGTCTATGACGACGAGGGGTGGCGGCATCCCGGAACACGTCAGATGGCCGGAATCCAGTCATTGGTGGACGCCCTGGAACAGGGAATCCCGCCGCGAACCAGCGGTGACGACCTGCGGCTGGCCCTGGAATTGGGCATTGCCCTGCGCCAGTCACACCGTCAGGGCTACGCTCCCGTCCGGCTTCCGGTTCGGGACCGGGAACTGAAGATCCTTCCTCACATCAGCCGGTATCTCAACAAGAAGGAAGTGCACGGGGAAGAGTGGTACCGGGAGCAGATGGAGGGCTGGAAACGGGATCCTCAGGGATAGCGGGATCCTACGGACAGCAGTCCCGAGATCATGAAACCGAACTGGACCCGGAGACGATTCGTGGGCGTCGGACCCGGCGTCGCGGCCTCTTCGCTGGCGGCGTCGCGACGGCCCTCCGCGGGACCGCCGGAACGTGAGGCCGCGCCCCAAGTGGATGGCGGGAAACGGAAGCTGCCCCGCCTCATCTACTACAACGACGCCCACCACTTCCACGCCAAGCGAATCGATCCCCCGGTGAGCCGGTTTCAGCTCCAGCGTCCGGTGGACGAGGTGTTGGGGACCGGGGTGGGAATGCTGGTCCTGGGGTTGGGCTACGGCGACGTGTATTTCCACGACAGCAGGGTCGGGCGCGTCGTGGGACAGGAGAAGCAGACCTGGGAACACATCATCGACTGGCGAATCATGTGCATGGTGCGGGACGCCAGGAAGTTGGGGACGGACCAGTTGCGCGAGGTGATCCGCCGGGGACGCGAGGAAAGTCTGCCGGTTCTTCCCAGCTTGAAGCTTCAGGACGGGAACCGGCCCGGCTCCCAGCGCTGTGGGTGGCTCAAGTGGAAACAGGGGAGGTCGGTCTGCATCGGCGAGCCGGACCCGAGGCATCCGAGTTTCGAGTACTGCTATGACTTTTCGTTGAACAGCGTCCGGGAAGACAAGCTGGCCATGGTCCGGGAGGTTCTGAAGGACTATCGCGCCGACGGGATCGAGTTGGACTTCATGTTCTTCTCCGCCTACTTCAAGAAGCGGGACGTGGAAAAGAACCTCCCCGTCATGAACCGCTTCGTGCGCCAGGTCCGGGAGCTGGCCGACGGGGTGGGCCGCAGCCGGAATCGGGCCATCACCGTGAGCGCGCGGGTGTTCCACCGGAAGGAAGAGAACCTCAAGGTCGGGCTGGATGTCGAAACCTGGCTTCGGCAAGGGGACGTGGACCTGGTGGTGGGCCAGGTCTCGGACCAACTTTTCGAGCCGGCCGTGGACGTGGGCTGGATGGTTGACGCGGCTGGCGGCCGGGCGGGAGTCTACGTCCGTCCTCCTTTGAGAGTCTACGACGAACGGACGCCCCGCCCCACCATCGAAATGTATCGAGCCCTGGGACAGTCCCTCAGGTCGCAGGGTGCGAACGGCCTCTATCTCGGCTACCTGCGCTGGCCACTGGCGCGAAAGGAGCATCAGATCCTCCGGGAGATGGCCTATCCGGAAACCTACCGGCGAGAGAGCAAGCGGTATTTTCTCCAGCCGGCGGAAGGGGCCGGAACCTTTACCGATCCTCCGCCTGGCCGGAGGCTTCCGCTCGCACTGAAGGAGGGCGAGTGGGCCGGATTGACGCTTCAGGTCGCCGACGATCTGGAGGAAGCGGCGAACGACGGCGAGTTGAGGAAACCCCGGCTCACGCTCCGGCTCCAGAACTTCTCGGTCGAGGACGAGATCCGGATCCGCCTCAACGGACGTCTTCTGCCCTGGGAGCGCTTCGAGGTGACGGATGAACGCGCGCTTCGAATTCCGGTCCGGCTGCGCCGGCCCATCGAGGCGCCGTCCGGGTTTGCCGCCCACTGGCTTCGGACCAAGCTGGATCCGGAACTGCTGAGACAGGGGGAGAACAGGGTCGAGATCCTGGCCCGGAGATTGACGCCGACGGCGAGCTGGACCCGCTTCGTCAGCGGCGTGGAGATCCGGACCCGGTACCGGAGCTTTGCCCGTCCCGAGGGGATCGAGGGGGCCGACCGTATCGAACCGTCGTGACCCCGGCTGGAGGCGTCGGGCATTGACCGATTGGCCGGAGAGACTTCCACCATGAACCGAAGACAGTTTCTGATGCAGACTGCCGGATTCGGGTCCGGCCTGTGGGGGTTGGGCCAGCGGGCCTCCGGCGCGGCTCCCGGCCGGGCCTCAACGGCCGAGTCCGGCGTCTCCATGCCGATCCGGGACGTCAGCGTTCAACTGGTCCAGTCGGACTGCGGCCGCAAGTGGACCCACGTGCGGGTCCACACCGCGGAAGGCCTCACCGGCATCGGCGAGGCGACCTACAGCCGGAAGGAGACCGTGGTCGCCCGCATGGTCGAAGAACTGAAACCGTACATCCTGGGCCGGGACGCTCTCGACATCGAGAGCATCTACCGGGATCTCTACTCCGGCGGCGGCACCGCCTATCGAACCGGAGGAATCATCTTCACCAGCGCCATCAGCGGCATCGACCAGGCGCTCTGGGACCTGAAGGGAAAGGCCCTGGGCGCCCCGGTCTGCACGCTTCTGGGCGGTCCCCGCTCCGCCCGGATTCCCGTCTACTCCCACTTCGGAGGGGGGAATGAGGACACGCTGGCGGCCCACGCCCAGAGGGTCCTGGACGAAGGCTTCAAGGCGCTCAAGTCGGGCATCACCATCCAGGAGGCCCGCGGCCCCGGGATCAGCCGGCAGGAGTTGAGGAACATCGACCGGCGCTACGCCGCCCTTCGCCGGACCCTGGGCGAAGAGGTGCTGCTGATGGACGATCCCCATGCCGCCTTCGCTCCCGGGGCCGCGCTGGAGGTCGCCCGTCTTCTGGAACCCTATCGCCTGCTGTTTCTGGAAGAACCGACCATCCCCGAAGATCCCGCCGGATACGCACAGGTACGGCAGGGAACCCTGACCCCAATCGCGGGTTCCGAGCGCCTGACCAGCAAGCACCGTTTCAACGACTTCTTCCGGGCCGGCGCCGTCGACGTGGCGCAGCCCGACCCCGTTTACGTCGGCGGCATCACGGAGATGAAGAAAGTCTGCGCACTGGCCGAAACCCACCAGGTCTCCATCGCGCCGCACAACACCAAGGGACCGGTCGGGACCATGGCCGCCGCCCATGTCCTGGCCGCCATTCCCAATCCGCTCATCCTGGAGTGGATCGCCCCCAGCCAAATTCCCTGGCGCAACGGCGTCCTCAAGGACCCCATGGTCCTTCAGGACGGAGCCCTGCTGGTGCCCGACCGTCCCGGTCTGGGGGTGGAGTTCGACGAGGATGCCCTCCGGCCTCACCTGGTGTCATATTGAGGCGGCATCCGGACAGAAGTGCCTGCCCGGGCGCGGATTTGCACCCCTCGATGAAGGAGAAGGCGAGCCTGATATAGTCATCGGGCAATGCCTGCCCAAGACTCCCGATTTCAATTGGCCGTCGCCCGATTCCAGGCGGCGCACTGTGAAGATCCGGTCACGGTGGAGACGGAAGATGAACAAGTCGCCTGGTCGGTCCACTACCACCGCCGGCTGGTGACTTGGGTCCGCCGGTTGCAGCCGGAGGCGTCGGAGGCTCTGTTGTTGGCGGCCCATTGCCAACACCTCCGCCGCTGGACCATTCCCCGCGACCGGTATCCACTGGGACGAGCCGGATACAAACGTTGGCGGAAGACTCTCTCCCGGTACCACGCCCAGGAGGCGGGACGCATACTCGGCGAGGCAGGATACGACGAGGTCACCATCGGACGGGTCCAGGCCCTGCTCAGGAAACTGCGCCTCAAGCTGGACCCCGAGTCACAGCTTCTGGAGGACGCCGTCTGCCTGGTCTTCCTGGAGAACGAGTTCGAGGCATTCTCCCGGATGCACGACGAAGCCAAGCTGGCCGACATCCTTCAAAAGACCTGGCGGAAGATGTCCCCGCAGGGGCGTGAGGCCGCCCTGGCGGTGGCCGGATCGCTGCCGGAATCCCTACACGCCCTGGTTTGGGACGCCGTGGCGCCCGAACCCTGATTTCAGTCGATCCGGCGGACGTAGACGTTCTTGAAGTAGAGGGGGTTCCCGTGGGCCTGGAGCTCGATGGCGCCCGTGGGATAGATGGGCTTGTCCCGCTCCCAGTAGTTTTCCATGACGGTCTTGTGAACCACCAGGCGATGGTTGAGCCAGACGGTTACCTTCTCGCCGGTCATGAGGATCCGGAACTGGTTCCAATCCCCCACCGGATTGTCGGCCGCCAACTTGGGCTTGGACGGGTTGGTCTTGTTGTTCCAGATGGCGCCTGATCCCTCGGGGTCCGTCCAGATCTGAATCTGGGGACTCCCCCGCAGGTAAATGCCGCTGTCCCCCTCGGGCTCGATCTTCCAGTCGACCCACAGCTCGAAGTCCCTGAAGTCCTGGCGGCTGCAGAGGCTGTCGCCCTTCCCGTCGAAGAGCAGGACACCGTCTTGGACCCTCCAATGCTTCCGCATTTTGACATCGGCTTCGCGCTGGGCCGCCGCCAGCTCCGCCGGATCCATGGCGGCCCGTTTCCTGGGATCGGCCACCAGGCCCTTCCAGCCCTCCAGGTCCATGCCGTTGAACAGGGCCTGGAACCCCTCGGGAGCCAGATTGTCCGGCTGTTCTCCCCCCAGGTCCTTGATGCGGACGTTGCGAAACTCCACGTGAGTGGAATGGCCCAGCAGACCCACGTGCCCTCGGGAGCGCATCACTCCCGGATGCCTTTGCAGCGCCTCGGCGTCCCGGATGTCATTCAGGTCGGCGCTGACGATCACGGTTCCATTGAGCGTGACCTTTACCCGGCGGCCCAGGAGCGCGATCTCCTGCCGGTTCCATTCCCCCACCGGCGCCAACGCGCCGCGGCGAGCCGGTATCAGGCCATAGACCGATCCATGCGCCTGATAGGGCTGGATCCCGGCATACTTCGGCGCCGTGTTGTCCAGAATCTGGATTTCCATCCCGTCGATGGAAGCGTGTCCGTCCAGGGGAGTCCGGACACCCACTCCGTTGTTGCCTCCCGGCGTCAGCTTGAACTCGAAACGGAGGATGAAGTCGGAGTATTCCTTCTCCGTGAGGAGTTTGGCCCCCTCGCCTTCGGGGCAGATCAAGAGGCCGTCCCGAACCAGCCATCCCTGATTCCGCTGCCTGATCGTCCTCCAACCGGTCAGGTCCCGGCCGTTGAAAAGGGAGACGAAGCCCGGTTCGGGGTCTCCGGCGCGCAAGGCCGGAGAGGACGGTAGGCCAAGCAACAGGCCCAGCAATCCGGAAACCAGAGTTTTCCTCACTGGGACATCTCCACCCAGACCGCGCCGCGGCCGCTGGACTCCACCGCCTTCTCGATGAACTCCAGTCCCCGGCGGCCATCATAGACGTTGGGAAAGCCGTACTCCCGAGGCGTCAGCGGCGCACCGTCCAGGTGCCGCCGGATGGCATCGACGGCGCCGCAGTAGATGGTGGCGAAGGCCTCCAGGTACCCCTCGGGATGGCCCGGCGGGATTCGGGTCACGGCTCCGGCCGCTTCGTCCAGGTACTCGCCGCGCCCGCGGGTCAGAGTTTGCCGGGGCTCGCCATATCGATAGAACTGCATCTGGTTCGGGTCCTCCTGGGCCCAGAGGACGGCCCCCTCCGACGCGTACACTCTGAGACGCAACCCATTCTCCTCGCCGGTGGCGATCTGACTGATGGTCAAGACGCCCTTGCCGCCTCCCCTGAGCCTCAAAAGGATATTGGCGTCCTCGTCCAGAGTCCGGTCCGGAAGAAAATGGCTCGTGTCGGCGCAGATCGAGGTCACCGGATCCCCGGTCACGTATTCCAGCAGGTTCAGACAGTGGACTCCCAAATCGCCCAGAGTGCCGCCCGCGCCGGCCTGGGCCGGGTCCACCCGCCACGAGGCCTGCTTTTGCCCCAGCTTCTCGTGGGGGACCGAGAGGAAATCCTGCAGGTACTCGACGATGACCTTGCGGACCGTGCCCATCCCGCCGGACCGGAACAGTTGCCGGGCGTGCCGGATCAGCGGGTGTCCCGTGTAGTTGTGGGTCAGGGCGAAGACCAGGCCCGTCCGCTCCACCAGCCGGCACAGATCTTCCGCCTCCGCCAGCGAGTAGGTCATGGGTTTGTCGCACACGACGTGGATGCCCGCCTCCAGAAATGTCTTGGAGATGTGGAAATGGGAGGCGTTGGGGGTCACGATGCTGACGAAGTCGATCCGCTCGTCCGCCGGCAACACCGACTCCCGGGCCGCCATCTCCTGGTAGGTGCCGTAGCAGCGGGCGGGGTCCGCGTACAACTGCTCTCCCGTGATCCGGGTATTCTCGGGATCTCGAGAAAAGCAGCCCGCCACCAGCTCCACCTGCTGGTCCAGAACGGCGGCCATGCGGTGAACACCCCCGATGAAGGCGCCTTGGCCGCCTCCGACCATCCCCATCCTCAGCTTCCGTTTCCACGATTCCATGTTCTTCCTCCAATGCCCGCCGAATTCAATCGGGCATTCGCCTCAAGCGACGCTTCGAAGCCCGGACCAAAAGCCTGTCCTCAGGTCCGGCGGGCGCACCACCCGACGGCGTTGGCCACCACCTGAAGCGGCTCCTTATGGAAATAGACCGGGTCGGTCTCATGCCCGGGACGAAAATAGAAGACCCTCCCCTTTCCCACCGTCCAGACGCATCCGCTGCGAAATTGCTCCCCGGTCTTCCAATAGCTGAAGAAAACCGTTTTCTCCGGCGGAGGCACGTCGAAGGGCTCGTCGTACATCTCCGTTTCGGGGATGGTGAAGTCCGAAATGCCCCGGGCGACGGGATGCGACGGAGCCACCACCTTCAGGCGTTCGGGGCCGGCTTCGTGCCTCCAGCCCCCGAGGTTCCCGGTGCATTCCAGGATGCTCTTGAACATCTTGGACCAGTGGGCCGAGTGCAGCCCGATGAATCCCAGCCGGCCGGCCCGCACCCGGGCCACCACGTCGGCGACGCGGTCGAAGAGGACCTCCTTGTGCTTCTTGTGTCCCCACCAGATCAGAACGTCCGTTCCGTCCAGATCCGACGAGGCGAGCCCCTGGTCCGGATCTTGAATGGAGGCGGTTCGGACCTTCACATCAGGAAGGGTATGGAGGTGCCGGGCGATGGCCCCGCTGATTCCCTCCGGGTAGACGTCCTGGGGCTCCGTTCGCTCCGACCAGCAAAGGACCCTGACCGGAGCCGGTGCGGCCACCATCCGGCGCGCCCGAACTCCGGCGGCGGCAGCCCCGCCCGCCATCAGACTCCGTCCGAGAAACTCGCGTCTTGCAATGAACGCCGGAGTTCTCCGGTTCGAATTCAATCCTGATCCGCGCCGGGCTTTTTCGGCTGCGCTGCCGTCCGTCCTCTCCATAAAATGCCAGGAAACCTCACTGGAAACGGATGGAATAGAGATCCGCGTCCTTCATCACGAACCGCAACCGCAGGGGCTTGCCCGCCAGGTGTCTCAAGGGCTCCCGGTCGGTCTGGCCCGTGGGGCGCTTCCATTCGACACGGTGTTCGATCTCGTCTCCGAAGATGAGTGGGGAGTCCGCCAGAGAGAAGCCGGGGACGGGATGTCCGTTGATGTCCTGAAGCTCCAGCCGGATGCTTCCGGCGGCGGAGGTGGAGAAGTTCAGCACCAGCGCGCCGCCGTCGAAGGTGAACAGACGGGTCACCAGCTCGCCTCCCGGGTACCCGGCCCGAATGGAGACGAATCCGTCGGTCCGCAGGACCATGCGCTCGAAATGAACCGAGGGGAAATCCCGCTCCCGGAGCACGTAGAGGGAGATCTCATCGGAAGCCGTGGGAACGACGCCCCAAGACGCCAGGTTGGTCCGATGCATCCAGGCCCGCCGCTGCCGTCCGGGACGGATGAACGACTCCATGAAACGCCGGTCCCAGTGGACGCCGTCGCGGCTGGTCATGAAGACCGTGTCCGCCGCGCCCGGCCAAGGGGACTCGCTGAGACGGGTCTTCCACGGAATGTACCTCCGCGGGAAAGCCAGGTAGATCTGGGGAGCGCGGAAATAGGGCGTGGTGCCGTTGGTGTAGAGATGGTCCCGCTCCACGTCTCCGAACTGGCCCCATTCACCCGGAGACCAATTCACGAAGTCCGGAGATGTGGCCGCCTTGACGGTTCGGACCCCGTGCTGGAAATCGCGGTAGATGGCCACGTACTCTTTGCGGATCGTGTCCCAGAAGGCCACGTTCAGGGAATCGAACTTGCCGTCGGTGATGATGGGCTCCTCCCGGATCTTGCTCCATCTCAGGCCGTCGGTTGAGACGAACCCGTACAGCACCGGTTTCTTGTCCCGCACGCCGGAACCGACCGCCTTGTAGCGTTGTGGCGCGGTTGCATCCGGGTTTTGATCCCGGAAGGGAGCCAGATTGTGGGCCCCGTCTCCCTCCAGGACGATGTTGTTTCGCTTGGAACCGTCGAACTCGACCAACCCCAGTTCCGGCCGCGCCCAAGTCAGGCCGTCGGGGCTCTCCGCGTAGAGCGCGAACTGGGGATGCACCCGCACCACCGTCTCGCCCGGCTTCAGGAACGAAGGGATGGTGTAGCCTTCGTGACTGCTTCCGCGATAGTACATGCGGTAGAGGTCCCCATCCTTGAAGACCACTTGGTAATCGCAGGTGATGCCTTCCCAGGGTTTGTCCAATGTGAGGATCTTTCCTGCGGACACGGGATGGTGCAGCCTCTGCTCCAGCCCGTCCATGGACTCGATGAGGAAGCCGTCCACGAAGAGTTCGAGCCTGGAGCCCAGGTCCAGCGGCGCCGGCGGCTCCTTGTCCTTGGCCGGCAGGTTCGTCGAAAGCAAAAGCAACAGGCCGGCGGCCAGTCTCAGCAACAACACGAGTTCTCCTCCTTGCAGTCCGTCGTCACTACCACAACCGGGGCTCCTCCAGGTGCACTCCCCCCTGCTGCGCCTGAGCCTGCAGGTTGCTCCACGCCTGCGATCCGTCGTCGGGGATGTGCTTGAGGTCCACGCCGGACGCGAAGACGGGCAGCTTGTCGGCGCTGAAGTCCTCCCAGTATTGGCGCGCGTGGGCGTAGTAGCTGGTGCGGCCGGAAGGCCACCGGATGCCGATCAGGAGCCCGGGATACGGGTACGGCCTTTCCTTGAGGGGCTCGATGCGAAACCGTTCCACGGCGTCCTCATCCAGCTCTACGCCCAGGCCGGGACCTTCCGGGATCGAGGCCTTCCCTTCGGCCACCTTCATGGGCTGGCTCAGCATGGCGTGAGTGTAGAGCTGGTGACAGTTCACCGCCGGCCAGACCGCCTGCTTGAGGACGGCTCCCAGGTGGAGGGAGAAGGTGGCCGTGATGGTGGTCCCCACCAACTGGAGCCAGAACGGTAGCTCCACCTCGGCGGAGAAGTGGCCGGCTCTCAATACCCGGGAGGCTCCGCCCCCCACGACGAATCCGTCGCAGACCTCTTCCCGGACCGCCACCGCCGGATCCGGATTCCCGTAGTGCATGGCGATGGGGACCCGGGTGGCCGCCTTGAGCCGCTGGTTCCCCGGGATGTCGCCCTGGGGGATGGGGGTCTCGTAGATGGCGATCTGCGGATACGCCTCCCAACGCTTGAGCCGCTCGACGCCCCGGTCGGCATCCAGGAGAAATCCGTTGAAGTCCATGTCCACTTCGAAATCGTCCGGCAAGGTGGGTATCAGGGTCGCCAACTGCTGGTCCAGGTCGAACCACGGGCGCCCTTTGGTCTTGAAGGCCTTGTATCCCTGCCGCATCGCCTCGGCGCACTCCAGGACCCAGTCGGAACCCGGCATGTCGATGTCCCACCAACTGACCGGCGCCCGCTCCCGAACCCGGTGTCCCAGCAGACGGTGGCAGGGGACATCCCAGGCCTTGCCCACGGCGTCGAAGAGTGCCATCTGAAGGCCGGCGCCGAGAGAATCGTCCCACATGAGCTCGGCAGCGTTTTTTCCCTGCACCCGCTGGAGGCTCTCGTCCGAGACCCGGCCCCAGGTGTAGTACTCCATGGTCTCGCCGAATCCGGTCACCCCGCACTTGAGCTCCACCTTGCAGATTTCGAACACGGTCCAGTGGGGGATTTCCCGGATCATGTTCCGGGCCGGAACCGGCCGGAACGGAACGTCGACCGTCGTCGTCTCGGTCCGCGCCACGGTCAGGTCCAAGGGGGCGGCGACGGCCGGGCCGGAAGCCGGATTGCAGGCCAGGGAGGCGGGCAGCGAAACGGCGGCTGCCGAACCCGCCGTCAGGGCCGTTCTGGAGAGGAAGCGTCGGCGGTTTGGCCGTTCTGGAGAGTCATTCATCGGCCCAAATAGAACCACACTGGTAGAGGTGACGCAACACCATGGAAAGGCGGGATTGATGCGGGATTGGCGCTGGACTATGCTTGTGGATACTGGTTCCGGGAGACAATCGAATGGCCAGGATCGCAAGACGTCAGTTCCTCTCTCACACGGCCGCGGTGGCCGGTGTAGCGGCCATGGAGGCGCGGGCCGCGGCGGCGGCGGCGTCCCACCCCATCGGCGCCGCCATCATCGGAACCAGCCATCCCCACGCCGTGGGCCACCTGCGGACGCTTCGCCAGTCCTCCAACTACGAAGTGCTGGGCGTGGCGGAGCCCGATCCGGAGCTGCGCGCCCGGGCCGGGAAGAGTCCCCGCTGGGAAGGCGTTCCCTGGACCAACGTCGAGCAGATCCTGAGAGACGACCGGGTTCGGATGGTCTGCATCGAAACCGATCCGTTGGAGGCCTTGCGCTACTCCCACCGGGTGATCGTGGCCAACAAGCACCTGAAGATCGACAAGCCGCCGGGGGCCGACCTGACGGCCCTGCAGCGCCTCTTCCAGGAAGCCGGACGCCGGAACCTGCTGATTCAGATGGGGTACGTGTATCGCTACAATCCTGCTTTCCGCCTGGCTCATCGGGCCATCCGGGAGGGGTGGCTGGGCCGGATTCGATCCGCGGTCTGTCAGATGAACGACACCTTGAGCCCGGCCGGGCGGCGGCGCCTGGACACCTACCCCGGCGGCCAGATGTTCGAGATCTGCGGACACATGATCGACGCCCTGATCTGGCTCCTCGGCGCCCCCAACCGCGTGAGTCCGGTGCTGCGCCACAGCGACCCGGTCCCGGACCAGTTGGAGGACGACGTGCTGGCCACCTTTGAGTTCGACCTCGCTGTGGCCGTGGTCAAGAGCCACAGCCTCAACGGGAACCGTTATTTCTACGTCTTCGGAGAGGAAGGCTCCATCCAGATCGACTCTCCCGACCGGCCCAGGGTGAGACTGGCCCTGAGCCGTCCCCACGGCGAGTTCGGCGCCGGGGTCCACGACGTACCGGTGGGGCCTTCGGCGCGTTATCTGCCCGACGTGGACGATCTGGCCGGCGCCATCCGCGAAGGCAGAGGGGTCGAATTCTTCACGCCGGAGCACGATCTTGCGGTGCAACGGGCCCTGCTGCAGGCGTCCGGCGTCGACGTCTGATCTCGGCCGCATAGGCAGGAGCCGGTGTTGCATCCCGGCGTGGATGCTTTCGTCCGTTCGTCCCTGTGGTCCGTTGAACTTCGCAATCGGAAAGGAACTCGGCATGAAATCCGTAGCTCGAAGAGAATTCCTCACCGCCTTGGCCGGAACCACGGCTGCCGGCGCGTTTGCCGCGCCGGCCCTGAAGGCCTCCCGGGCATCGTTGAACGATCAGATATCCGTGGGCCTCATCGGGACCGGCGGCATGGGACGCGGCCACCTGAGAAACCTTCTCCTCAGGGATGACGTCCATATCGCCGCTGTCTGCGACGTGGACGACGCGGTTCTGGAACAGGTGTCCGGAAGGGTCCAGGAGGCAAATCGCAAGAAACCGCGGCTGGTGAAGGACTACCGGCGGCTCCTGGACGACACCTCCATCCACGCCGTGGTGGTGGCCACGCCCCATCATTGGCACATACCCATCGCCATCCCGGTCCTGCAATCGGGCAAGGACCTCTACGTGGAGAAACCCGCATCTCACGTCTTCCGGGAAGGCCGGCTTCTGGTCGAGGCCGCCCGGAAGTACGACCGGATCGTCCAGCATGGGACCCAGATGCGCTCCACCAGCGTGACGCTGCGGGCCGCGGAGGTCCTGAAGTCGGGACTGCTGGGGGAGATCAAGATGACCAAGGCCTGGAACGTTCAGCGCGGCAACGCCCTGGAGCCCAAGCCCGACGGTCCCGTCCCCGACGGGGTGGACTACGACCGGTGGTTGGGACCGGCGCCCAAGCGTCCCTTCAACCCCAATCGCTTCCACCGGAGTTGGCGCGTCTACCGGGACTATGGGAACGGAGACATGGGGGACGACGGCGCCCACGACATCGACATGGCGCGCTGGGCCCTGGGGGTGACGACCCAT
This sequence comes from Acidobacteriota bacterium, assembly GCA_028874215.1. NCBI lineage: Bacteria > Pseudomonadati > Acidobacteriota > Acidobacteriota bacterium. The sequence continues at coordinate 148,138 of JAPPLF010000108.1, read as the reverse complement.
CCGGTGCGGATCACGGCCCACGGCAGCACCATCGATCTGGAAGGGGAACGGGAGTACCCGGACAACATGACAGTGGCCCTCCAGTACGCGGAAGGGAAGGTGCTGCTCTACGAGGATCGGTTGTGGACCCCCTATGGGCTCCATGGATACGACAACGGCAACGCCTTTTACGGGACGGAGGGATACATGATCTTCTCCCGCCGCGGCCACTTCCAGGTCTACATGGGCCGCAAGGAGGAGAAGGGACCAGGCATCACGGGACGGGAGTACGCCCAGAATTCGAAGGCCCACTTGGCCAACTTCCTGGAATCCGTCAAGACCCGGAAGCCGCCCAATGCTCCGGCCGACGTCGCCCATCTCAGTTGCGGCGTCATTCACCTGGCCGAGATCGCGTACCGGGTCGGTCGGGTCCTGGAGTTCGACCCCGAGACCGAGACCTTCCCGCACGACTCGGAAGCGAATGCCATGCTCACCAAACCGTACCGGGAGCCTTGGACGCTGCCGGAGAGGATCTGAACGAAAGCTCCCGCCGTTCTCCTCTATTCGTCCTCCCCGCCACGCGGGGTTGGTCGCTCGGGGAGGGACTCGGCCCGGATTGCCGAGGGAATGGTGCAGGAGTACGGCGACATATCGAGATCCAGCGAGTCGAAATATGCCAGCCGATGGGGGATGCCAGCCTTGATGGCTTCCGCGACCCAAGGCGGCATCCGGTCGGGAACGCAGCGCACCACGAACCAACCCCAGATCGATTCGGCCACATCTTCACGGTTGGGATAGTCTCGTGCGTACGCCGTGAGGAACCTGCCGTCAGCCTTCTGTGCCGCAAGCCACCCGGCCGAGCCGCTGTGCCGGGGGATCGTGCGCGGTTCCGGAAAATTGCAGTCGTCCAAGGAGACGTGCGCCCCTTCGTGGAGCAGCACTTCCTCCACGAACCCGGTCAGTACGTCGCTCGTGGGGCCATTGAGGTGGAAAATGCCACCGTGGCAGCCATTGCCCCCCGCCCCCACGGTTTCCGTTGGGCTTATCTCTAACTCACTGCCTCCGGCGAGAAGCGCGTACGGTATCCGCCCCAATGGAGGGGTGAGCGCCTCGGCGGCGTCACGGGCGGACTCCACGGACCCATAACGCGGGTGCGCCTGCACCTCCATCACGTGTTGCCCGAAGCGTGCGCGGAACAGGTAGAGGTTCAGGTCATCCCGCCAATCCTTCACGAACGGATCGAAGAACCCCCGCGTTCCACGCCCGACGTATTGCACGCTGTCCAGCGCCGAAGGGTCGGCAGGGGTGATCACGTCCGGCGAATGCCACACCGTGCCGGACAGCACTGGGTTCGGCACCTCCCCGCAATTCATCACGGAAGCGTCGGTTATCCCCTCCAGCCACACTTGGAAATCCGCGTCGAGCGGCGCGCACAGCCCGGTCTCGTCCACGCGAAAGACCTCCATTTCCGTGAGCGCCACCAGGGACAGGGGCAGGGGACCGGACAGCCATAGATTGCGGCGGAGAAACAGACGCTCCAGGCTGGTCAGGTTGCCAAACTCGACCGGGATCGAGCCGGTGAGCCTGTTCCCCTCGAGATTCATCCAGTCCAAGCTGGACAGGTTGCCGATCTCCAGGGGAATCGGCCCCTCCAGTTGGTTCGCATTAAGATCCAGGACCCCGAGGTGGGCAAGTGCGCCCAGCTCCGGCGGGATCGGCCCCGTCAACCGGTTCCACTGAAGCAACAGTCGCCTCAAGCGGGCGAGCGCGCCCAACTCAACCGGGATTGGCCCCTCCAGTTGGTTATGGCTGAGGTCCAACGACGTCAAGCTGAAGAGGTTGCCGAGTTGCGCCGGGATCGGCCCCTCCAGTTGGTTGTGACTGAGATCCAGGATCCTCAGGTGGCTGAGTGAGCCCAGTTCCGGTGGGATCGATCCTGTCAAGCCGTTGCCGATTTTTTCGCGGCCGCCATCTTCGGTCTCGACCCAGGCGGCCATTCGCAATACGATCACCCGGCCCTGGCTGTCGACCTCGACTCCATACCATTCCTCCAGCGGGGCGTCCGTCAGCCAGTTCTCGCTGCGGGTCCACGTCGATCCGCCCAGCGCTTCGAACAGCGCCCCCAATGCCGCTCGCTCGGAAACGGCCACCGTCACCGTGACCGACGCCGCAGCCGTCTGTCCGTCCGCTCCCGTCACCATGATGCGGTAGGTCGTGGTGACGTTCGGCGACACCTTTCGGGACCCGGATGCCGGCACCCTACCGATGTCCGGTTCGATCTCAGCGCTTTCCCCATTCGTCGAAGACCAGGTCAGCGTCGTGCTCTGGCCTCGTTCGATGGAACTCGGAGAGGCGGACAGCGTTACCGTCGGCGGGGGGGCATGGCCGCCGCCGATGCCGCCGCCGTCCGGGATCCGAATCGCCGGCACCGCCGAGAGCGAAGAGGATTCCTTCCCGAAACGCAACCCCAGCGCGGCGAAGCCGGATTCATCCTCCGTCCGTAGAAACAGGAGACCTCGAAAGTTCCTCAGAAATCCCGCATCCACCCCGGGCACGTCGAACCACTCCGGGAGCGTGAGCGCCGACTGCTGGAAGTCTCTCCAGGGGAGGAACAATCCGTTCAACGGATCGTTCCCCTCCTCGTCGCGGATTCTCAGCTCGACCCTGGATTCTGCATCCGGTTTGAAGAGGGCCAGTCCCGCTCCGACGGTTCCCGATTCCTCCACGAACAGCGCGAATTGCTTCCCCAAACGGGCGGGCTCGACACCGACTTCGATCCCCGACCGGGCGTGCCGGTAGGTCAACAAACCACTCACCGCTGCCGTACCGGTCTCGACCTCGATCCAACCCCGCCGAATGGTCCCCGAGCCGGCGCTTTTAAAAACTCGGCTGCCCAGCGCGGGAATCTCCAACGTCAAATCGGAATCGAACAGATCCCGGACCGGTTGTCCTTCGGGATCGTAGACTTCAACGCGCACGCCGGCTGCATCCTCGGGGCCGACGTTGCTGAGCACAAGTTGCACCGACCATCCGCCTCCATCCACGTAGTCGGGGAAGATCAGGGCAGATTCCTTAGGTTCCTGACTCCGGGTCCGGACCGCCGGCACTGCCGAGAGCGAAGAAGTCCCCTTTCCGAACCGCAACCCGAGCGGGGCGAACGGAGACTCGTCCCCGGTCTCCAGCAACAGCAGGCCGCGAAAGTCATTCAGGAATTCCGTATCGATTCCTTCCACCGAGAACCATTCCGGAAGCGTGAGCGCCGATTGGTGGAAATCCGCCCAGGGGGCGAACCCGCCCTCCAGGGGATCGTTCCCTTCCTCGTCGCGGATTCTGAGCTCGAGCCCAGACGAGGCGTCCGGCTTGAAAATGGCGATTCCGGCGCCGACCGTCGTCGATTCCTCGACGAACAGCGCAAATTCGTTCCCCAGCTCGACGGATTGGACGCCGACTTCGACTCCGGATTCGGCGTGCCGGTAGGTCAACAGTCCACTGATCGTGGGCGCGTCGGCCCCGACCTGGATCCAACCCCGCCGAATGGCTCCGGAGCCGGCGCTTCTCATGACTCGGCTGCCCAGCGCTGGAATCTCCAACGTCAAATCGGAATCGAACAGATCCAGGACCGGTTGTCCTTCGGGATCGTAGACTTCGACCCGGACCTCGGCTGCCGCGTCCGGGTCGACGTTGCTGAGCGCCAGTTGTACCGACCATCCGCCTCCGTCCACGTAGTCCGGAAAGTACAGAGCCGCCTCTTCCTGTTCCTGCGCCTGTTGGGCGATCGATCCGTCCACCCGGCGACCATGCTCTGATGGGGGACCGCCGGCTTGCGGCGGCGAGAGGGCGAAAAACAGCCACCAAGCCAAAAATGAACTCGAAAATGAGCCGAGTAGAAGACTGATCAAGCAAATTCCTGCTGCAGCCTGGAACGCGTGGACGTGGCGTCTCCCGAGCCCTTCATGACGCGGCCGGTAGTCTTGGAGAATACCTGCCGTCCACCCCGGGGACCAGAATCGCGAGCAACTTTCCGGCTGAGCAGTTCATTCGGCCGGTACTTTTGGACGTTGGTCGCCTGTGAGGCGGCAGCGGTTTCCGAACCAATTGAGGAATGAGTCACTGGGAAATGAAACCGTTGGGAGGTGCGAGCGCCCAGTGCCGTTGAGGTCGCCCGGCGACGAAATTCGGCGTCTCCGGATGCTCAGCGTGCGGCGCCGTTGAGCATGGTGGAGCTGTAGCGCTCTCGCAAGCCGCGGATATGGGCGTACTTGCTGTCCACGAAGGAGACGCCGGTGACCCGCTGCATCACGTCGCTGGCGTCTGATCCCACCATCCGGGACATCTCCTGTGCGCCGATGGCGTCGCTCACGGTGGGGGCCGTCTTTCGTTCCACCAGCAGGGCGGCTTCGGAGTCCTGGCCGGCCTCGGCCACCACGGTGACCTCGCCCCGATCGACGCCGCCCAACGGATTGAAGGCCACGTCCCGGAAGGCCGCCTCGCCCACTGCCACCTGCACGCCGCGAATGACCTGGGGAAGAACCGTCCAGAGCATAAGTTGCGGGATTCAAGGAGCCGCGAAGATCACTTGAAATCTCGGTGTATCCACAGGTTGCGGCGCGGTCTTCGCCCGGCGTACACTCACCGCACAGATCGACCGGCCATTGCCCGGAGCGGAGCCGACCCATTTGGGCTACACTCGGGTCTGAATATCATGAGTCAATCAGACGTGACGGCCGGCATCGCAAAACGGACGGCGAGAACTGTGGTTCTGGCAGGCGTGCTCGTCTCCGGTGCGATTGCGCCACCGGTCCACGCCGAGCCGGCGGCCACTGCCGTCGACTACAACCGCCAGATTCGCCCCATCCTCTCCGACCACTGTTTCGCCTGCCACGGCCCGGACGAAAAGGTGAGGCAGGCGGACCTGCGCCTCGATTCGAAGGAAGCGCTGTTCCAGGACCGGGACGGGTACAGGATCGTCACTCCGGGAGACGCCGATTCGAGCCGCCTGTACCAGAGGATTTCGGCGGACCACGAGGCGGCGCGGATGCCGCCGCCCGAATTCGACCGGAAGCTGGACCGGAACCAGGTCGACCTCATTCGGCGCTGGATCAGCGAAGGCGCCGAGGCCAGGGATCACTGGGCCTTCGTCAAGCCGCGCCGGACCTCCCTCCCGCAGGTGAAACGCGTCTCCTGGGTCCGCAATCCTGTCGACCGGTTCATCCTGGCCCGTCTCGAAAGCGAGGGGCTCGAACCGTCACCCGAAGCGGATCGCGTCACCTTGATCCGCCGGGTGACGCTGGACCTGACCGGACTGCCGCCCACACCGGCGGAGGTGGACGCCTTCCTGGCGGACCGGAGCTCCGGAGCCTACGAGAAGGTGGTGGAACGACTCCTCGCCTCCCGGCACTACGGTGAGCGGATGGCCCTGGAGTGGCTCGACGCCAGCCGCTATGCCGACACTCACGGCTACCACATCGACAGCCACCGGGACATGTGGCTCTGGCGGGACTGGGTCATCGATTCCTTCAACCGGAACCAGCCCTTCGACGAATTCACCATCGAACAACTGGCCGGCGACCTGCTCCCCAAGGCCACGTCCCAACAGAAGCTGGCCACCGGATTCAACCGCAACCACATGATCAACTTCGAGGGAGGCGCCATTCCCGAGGAGTACCGGCTGGAGTACGTGGTCGACCGGGTCAACACGACGTCGACGGTCTGGATGGGCCTGACCATGGGGTGCGCCCGCTGCCACGACCACAAGTACGACCCCATTCGGCAGCGGGAGTTCTACCGCTTTTCGGCCTTCTTCAACACCATCCCCGAAAAGGGCCTGGACGGACGGAAAGGCAACGCGGCGCCGGTCATGGAAATGCCCTATCCCGACCAGGCAAGCCGTCTGCAGGAGTTGCGGGAGAGGCTGGAGGCCATCGAGAACCAGATGCCGGAGAGCCGCTTGAAGTCCCTGGTCCGGGAGTGGGAGGCTCCCACCTCGGCCAAGCTTCCCGAGAGTCCCCGCCAGGGCCTCCTGGCCCATTACGAATTGGATCACCACACCTCGGACACCAGCGGCCATTACCGTCACGGAAAACCCAGAGGCGAGGAACTGGTCCCGGCCGAGGGCAAGGTCGGCGGCGCCCTCAAATTCACCATTCGCAGCCATGTGGACCTGGGCGACCTGGGCGGGTTCGAGCGGACCGACGCCTTCTCTCTGTTGGCCTGGGTCCGGCTCAGGAACGAGGGGGACCAGGCCGTCGTCGCCCGGATGGATGATCTGGACGGTCTCCGCGGCTACGACCTCTTCGTCGGAGACTTCAAGGAGCACGAGGGCCCCAAATACAGCGGGCCCCTCCTCATGGCGCACCTGGTTCATGCCTGGCCGGACAACGCCATCAAGGTCCGCTCGCTCACCCCGGTGTCCTTGAACGAATGGCATCATCTGGCTTTCACCTACGACGGCTCCGGAAGAGCCTCCGGCGTGGCCCTCTACCTGGACGGCAAGCTTCAGGAAGTGGAGGTCCTGAACGACACCCTGACCGGATCCATCCGGTCCGAGCGCCCACTGTTGCTGGGCCGGCGCCACGCCAAGGGGATGTTCGACGGCCGGATGGACGAGGTGCGCATTTACGATCGGACCCTGTCGGCGAACGAAGTGGAGCAGTTGGCCGTCTACCATCCCATCCGGGCCATCCTGCGGGAACCGGAAGAGGATCGGACCGAACAGAAGCAGGAGGATCTGCTCCGGTTTTACCTGGATAGAGACGCTCCCGCCCTCTATCGTCAACTGCACCGGGAGCAGGAGGAGCTTCGCAGGAACGAGCAGAAGCTGCAGGCGGCCGTCCCCACCATCATGGTGATGGAGGAGATGGAAGAACCGCGGGACACGATGGTCCTGGATCGGGGTGACTACCGCAATAGCGGGGAGAAGGTCGAGCCGGGTGTTCCTGCCGCGCTATCGCCATTCCCGCAGGATGCGCCTCCCAACCGCCTGGGCCTGGCCCGCTGGCTGGTCGGCCCGGACCACCCGTTGACGGCGCGAGTCACGGTGAACCGGTTCTGGCAGATGTACTACGGCAACGGCTTCGTCAAATCGGCGGAGAACTTCGGCTCCCAGGGAGATCAACCCAGCCACCCGGAACTTCTGGACTGGCTGTCCACCGAGTTCGTCGGCTCAGGATGGGACGTGAAGGGCCTGCAACGGCTCCTGGTCACGTCCGCCACCTACCGCCAGAGTTCCCGCGTCACGGCGGAGCTGCTGGAGAGGGACCCGGAAAACCGGCTGCTGGCGCGGGCCTCCCGCTTTCGGTTGCCGGCCGAGCTGGTTCGTGACAACGCCCTGAGAGTCAGCGGCCTTCTGGTGAACACGATCGGTGGACCCAGCGTCTATCCATACCAGCCCCCCGGACTGTGGAAGGAGATGGCCTACGGCGAGAAGTACACGGCCCAGGAATATGTTCAGGGAGAGGGACCGGACCTCTACCGCCGTGGCCTCTACACCTTCTGGAAGCGGACGATTCCTCCGCCCACGTTGATGGCATTCGACGCCCCCGACCGGGAAACCTGCACCATGCGGCGGCCGCGGACCAACACTCCGTTGCAGGCGCTGATCCTGCTGAACGACCCGACTTACGTGGAGGCGGCCCGATCCCTGGCCCAACGCACTCTGAAGGGAACGGCCTCGGACACGGAGGATCGGATCCGCCTCGCTTTCCGTCTGGCGACGGGACGGGCGCCCGACCCGCGAGAGGCCCCGATCCTGGACCGGATCCTCCAACAGCAGCGAAGCTACTACAGGTCCGATCCCGAGGCGGCCCGGCGTCTGATCGAGGTGGGCGAATCCCCGTTCGATCCGAGCCTGGACCCGGTGGAGTTGGCCGCGTGGACCACCGTGACCGGCAGCATTCTGAACCTGGACGAAACCATTACCCGGGAGTGAGAAACGTGGACCCGGAAAATCGATTGCCGCTGGAGATCACGCGGCGCCAGTTCTTTGGCCGGACCAGCACCGGCATCGGCACGGCCGCGCTGGCCTCGATCCTGAATCCCCACCTGTTCTCAGGCCGGACCGGCAATGGGATTCCTCACGGCATCCGGCCCGACCTGCCCCACTTCGCTCCCAAGGCCAAGCGGGTCATCTTCCTCTTCCAGTCGGGCGCGCCGGCCCAGATGGACCTGCTCGACTACAAGCCCCAACTGGAGAAGCATCGGGGGACGGACCTGCCCGACTCGGTGCGCCGGGGACAACGGATCACCGGCATGACCTCGCGGCAGAAGACCCTTCCCGTGGCTCCCTCCCTCTTCAAGTTCTCCCGGCACGGCGAGTCGGGAGCCTGGGTGAGCGAACTCCTGCCGCGGACCGCGCAGATCGTGGACGACATCGCCATCGTCAAGACGCTTCACACCGAAGCCATCAATCACGACCCGGGCATCACCTTCTTCCAGACCGGAAGCCAGCAGCCGGGCCGCCCCAGCCTGGGCGCCTGGCTCAGCTACGGGCTCGGCAGCGAGAGCCTGGATCTTCCCAGCTTCGTGGTGATGGTCTCCATCGGCCGGATCAAGACCAATCCCCAGCCCATCTTCTCCCGCCTCTGGGGCTCCGGTTTCCTTCCCTCCGACCATCAGGGAGTCAAGTTCAGGGGCGTCGGGGACCCGGTCCTTTACCTGTCCAACCCGCCCGGCGTGGACCACCGCAGCCGGAGACGGATGCTGGACGGGATCGGTCAGATCAACCGGCTGCGGGCCGAGGCCTTCGGCGACCCGGAGATCACGACCCGGATCAGCCAGTACGAGATGGCCTACAAGATGCAGCTCTCGGTCCCCGAGCTGACCGACGTCTCCAACGAGCCGGACCATATCTTCGAGCTCTACGGCCCCGACTCGAGAAAGCCCGGAACCTACGCCGCCAACTGCCTCATGGCCCGCCGCCTCAGCGAAGCGGGCGTCCGCTTCGTCCAGCTCTACCACCGTGGTTGGGACCAGCACGACGACCTCCCCGCCCAGATCCGGGGGCAGTGCGAAGATACGGACCAGGCTTCGGCGGCGCTGGTCACCGACCTGAAGCAGAGGGGATTGCTGGACGAGACGCTGGTCATCTGGGGAGGCGAGTTCGGGCGAACCGTCTATTGCCAGGGGAAGCTCACCGACGACAACTACGGGCGCGACCACCACCCCCGCTGTTTCACCATGTGGATGGCGGGAGGCGGCATCCGTCCCGGAATCAGCTACGGAGAGACGGACGACTTCAGCTACAACGTGGTGAAGGATCCGGTCCACGTCCACGATTTCCAGGCCACCGTCCTGCACTGCCTGGGAATCGACCACACCCAGCTCACCTTCAAGTTCCAGGGACGCCACTACCGGCTCACCGACATCCACGGGGAAGTGGTGAAGCCCCTGCTGGCGTAGTCCGAACGCCGCAGGACGACGTCTATTTCACCGGATTCGGCTTGATGCCCGTGGCCCGGGCCACGACGTATGTGAGCAGGGCCGCGACGAAGGAACCCAGCGCGCCCATCTTGGCGGCGTCCTGGATCTGTCCCGGCGGGAATGCCACCGTGGTCACGAAGAGCGCCACGGTGAACCCGATGGCGGCGGCGAACCCCACAACCACCAGATCCCGGGAGCCGATCCCCTCGGGGAGTCCCAACCGGAACCCTCTGGCCACCAGCATGGCTCCGCCCCAGATGCCGATGGGCTTGCCCGCCAGGAGCCCGATCAGGACCAGGAAGGTGGGGGAATCCACGGCGCTCAACAGCACGCCGGCGTTGAAGAGGCCGAAGAGCATCAGGATCAACTCCACCGGCTTCTGCCACCAGTGCTCGAATTGGTTCAGCGTGTCCGTCGCCTCCAGTTCCTTCCAATCGAAGAGGCCCCGGTCGGAGTGGTGGTGAGGCATGGCGGGAATGACGGGCAGCAGGCCCAGAGCCGGATGCAGTCCGGCCATGGCGAACCCGATCCACGACAGCGAGCCGGGAATGGCCAGGTACCACCAGAAGCTGCGGAGGCGCAGGCGCTGAAACAGGAAGGCGACTCCCACACCCGCGACAGCCAGGAACATCCACAGCATCTGCACTTCCCCCTGCGGGTAGAAGGCCGCGAGAATCAGCAGGCCCATGGCGTCATCGGCGATCGCCAGGAGCAACAGGAACGGAATCGCGGGATGGCCGGCGCCGAAGACGATCCTGGCCACCATGTAGCTGAAGGCGATGTCGGTGGCGCACGGAATGGCCCAGCCGTTGGCCAGTTCATCGAAGCGACCGACCAGAGCCGCGCCCAACAGGTAGAGGACGGCCGGCGCCACCATTCCCCCCACCGCTGCGACGAGGGGCACGGCGGCCCGCCTGGGACTGCTGAGAGGACCGCCGGGAAGGGTGGCTTCCCAGACCTCCTTGCCGGCAATGGCGAAGAAGAACGCCATCAGCACATCGTTGACCAGGTAGTGGAGGTCGAAGACACGCGTGCCGTCGGGTTTCAGCGTCCCGAACAACGTGTCCTCGAACAGCTTCAGGTGGACCAGGTGGTGGTAGGAGTCGTGGTCCAGATTGGCCCACACCAGCGCGCCGAACGCTCCGGCGATCAGAAAGAGGGAGTTTTCGAAGAGGAAGGCGATGACGCCGTTCTTGGACTCGCTTGCAGCCACGATTCAACCTTTACTTCGATGGGTTCATCTCATGCGGATCGACGCGGGATCTCAGGGTCATTCCGGATTACGAGGCACCGCCCCGTGCACCCCGGATATTCGAACTCCATTCTCCTCAATGACCTGTCTCGTCTCTCCGCCCATCATTATTCGTGATTTTCAGTTCGTGAAGTGGACCTTCCCCTGCCGGCGCCTCTCCCGGGGGTCGTATTCACAGGTCACCAGGAAGATCTCCCCGGCTCGTGTCGTGCGGGGAGGAATCGCGACCTGGACATGGGTGAACCCCCGGGCCACCCAGGTGACGAACCCATCCGTTTCGGATGGGTCCACGACATGCCCGTTGAGCCTGAGGTCGAGAATCCGGGCGTTCTGGTAGGGGATTCGCAGCCGCACGCAGATTCCGTGGCGAACGGGGCCGCTCTCCCCGGTCTCCAGGCGGTCGGGTCCCGAGTCCTGCCGGTAGAACTTGGCGCCTCCCCCCTCCACCAGAAAACGCGCCGGGCGCTTGCCGTCGTCCAGGGGATGACGATGGACCAAGCTACGGATGGGCTCCAGGTTCATCCCGGGATGACCCTCGATACGGGAGAGCATGTCCAGGAGCGTGTTGTCTCCCAACCATTTGCGGGCCGCTTCCCGGGAGGTGGCGCAGACGCAAAGCGCCATGCCCTCGACCTCCGGCCAGTCGAACCCGAAGCTGAGCTGACGCAGCTTGTTCCACAGCTCCACCCGGCTCCTCCGGCGGTCGCCCGCCGTGGTTCCGTAGGCGGTCAGGCGATGCAGGTCGTTGCCCATCATCACCCGGGTCGGATAACCGGGATAGTACTCCCCAGGCCAGACTTCGTTCCCCACTTGGAGCAGCCGGCGATAGCGGAGCAGGGCGCTTCGTTCCCACGCATTCTCGTTGGCCGTCACCAGGGAGTGGTACCGGTTGTAGCAATAGGTGGCGGCATAGACCCGGGGCCGGCCCTTCCAGGTCTTCTCCCGCATCCCGTCCAGATCGGGACCCCAGAACATGCGCTCCGAGTCCTCCTCCAGCCAGTCGGCCGGGTAGCCCTCCTCCAACGCCGCCTCGTTCATGAGCCGCATGATTTCGTGATGATACGGACGCAGTGAGACGTTGGAGTAGGCGGCCGCCGTATCCGCGTGGATGGAGCCGTAGAACTCGAGGAAGGAGCCGTGCATGTCCGCATGCACTTCAGGCTGCAGTTCATCCATGAGACGCCGGACGGCTACAGCCTCCGGATGCTTCTCGGGCTGCACCGGGCCGTCCAGGGTCCAGTTGTTGTACGGGTCCAGATCGTTGGCATTGTGGAAGCTGCCGCTCACGTATCCGTCCGGATTGACGATGGGGACGCATACCACCTCCTGGCGGGCCAGGATCCGCCGGGCCAGGGGATGGCCGGAGAGCAGCCACTCCACCAGTTCCAACATGGCGCTGGGGCCGATCCGCTCGCCTCCGGAATGGAGCGTTGTGAGGAGGACGTGCTCCTTGTGCTCGCCGGAGATGGACCAGTCGCTCAGACGGACCGCCACCAGGGGACGGCCCTGGACGCTCTTCCCCAGATCCTCCAGCCTCAGAAAGTCTCCGTGCTCGCGGCCCAACCGCCGGATCCGGCGGTAGAGATCCTCCAACGGAAACCAGGCCGGTCCTTCGTGGCCTCGAACCTGAGCCCGCAGGCGTCGGGCGGCAACGCCGAAGATCCCGAGTCCGGCGGCCTTCAGGAAGATCCTCCTCCCCCTGGAACCTCCGGCGCCGGTCGCCTGGTCCCCGGCCAGAGGGCGGCGTTGGAATCGCGTCGCTGCATTCATTGAGGACTCCTTTCGCCTACCGGAACCGCAGGGAGAACAGTTCGGCGTCTTTCATCTCGATCCTGAGGCGCACGGTGCGCCCCGCCAAGGAGGTCAGGTCGGAACCGGTCCGCCAGGCGACGACCCGTTCGATCTCGTCTCCGTAGATCTCGGGACAGTCCTCCATCCCGAATCCCGGCAACGGCGCCCCCGTTTCGTCCTGGACCTCAACCCGGATTTGGCCGGCGGCCGAGGTGGAGTAGTTGAGCACCAGGCGGGAACCGGAGAAGGTCAGGGGACGGGTCAGGACCGTCCCTCCCGAATAGGGCGCCCGCAGCGATGCCAGGCCGTCCACTCTCAACACTCCCCGCCGGATGGACATCCGAGCTGTCTTGCCGTGCTCGATGAAATAGAGGGACATTTCCCGTTCTCCGGTGGGGACCAGGCCGGTGCCCACGTGGATGGAACGTTCGTGCCAGGCCAACGGGTCCCGGCCCGGACGGAGAAAAGCCTCCATGTATCGGCGGTCGAAGTTCAGGCCGTCCCGGCTGAACATGAAGACGATGTCGGAAAGACCGACGTGTTCCCAGTCCGGATCGGCTTTTCGCGTGGGAAGAAACCGCTTCGGGAACATGAGCAGGAGGCCGGGGTCCCGGTAGTAGGGAGTCGCGGAGTTCTTGTACAGGTGCTCCAACGGGGCTCCGCCCAATCCGATGTACTCCTGTGGCGACCAATTCGCGAAGTCCTTGGAGACGTACCGGCGAATGTCCCGGATATGGGTCATTTCCCGCGTCTCGCCCGACGGAAGCTTCATGGTCACCGTGTGCGCAGTGCGGCCCACCCGGTCCGATCCCGGGGGAGGCAAGCCCTTCCGGTACCAGCCCCGCGCGTAGATGGCATAGTGCCGGCGCACCGAGTCCCAGAGTGCGATGTTGTGGGAATCGAACTGCGGGTCTTCCACCAGAGCCTTCACCATGGGCTCCTTGTGGAGATGCCGCCATTGCAAGCCGTCGGGCGAAGCAAGTCCGTAGATCACCGCCCGCCGTTTCCCCGACTCGGTGATCTCGTTCAGATTGGTGATGGCCTTGTACCGCGCATCGGCCCGCGCATCGGGGTTTTCGTCCTTGAAAACGGAGAACGACCTCCCGTCCGCCCCGGCAATGGGCCAGATGATGTTGTTGTTGCGGGAACCGTCGAATTCGATGAGTCCCAAGTTGGGCTTCACCCAATGGATCCCGTCCAGGCTCTCCGCGTATGCGGTCAGAAAGGGCCTTGCCAGGTATTTGGCGCGGTACCACATGCGGTAGCGATGCCCGTCCTTGATGACCACCGGGTTGTACATGTAGATGTCTTCCCAGGGCCGGTCGACCCGAATCGCCGCCTCGCGGCGCTCGGGACGGTGGAGCACACGGCGAACGTTATCGGCAGACTCGACGAGCCAGTCATCCAGAAACAGTTGCAGCCGTCCGCCGAGGTGCCGCACTTCGCTGCCTGAAACCTCGGTCGAGCCGGCCAGAAACAGGAATATGCCGGCCAGCAGGGGAAACCCGGTTCTGCTCTGCATCAGATCCTCCCTAGTTGCGCCTTGATGCCGGCCTCCAGGGCGGCGGCCTCAGGTTCAATACTCGATCCGGCCCTCGGGGTCGACGCGCCGCGGTTCTCCCTGGACCTCGAACGCCGTGGCGCACAGAACGGAGTGGAGCGATTTTCCCGGCGGCAACCGGTGTTGGGTCCCGTTTTGCACCGCCTCGGCCAGACCTCCGCCCGCCGGCGTGGTGTTGGGCTCGATCCCGGCCACGTAACATCGTCCCCACCATGGATAGTCCGCGGAACCGCACAGCTCCTCCCAGAGCCAGAGGCAGGGGAACACCTCCCGGTCCCAGGACATGGCGAACCCAAGTCCGCTCTCCTGGTTGACCAGGGCGTACCAACCCTCCGGGAACTCCCGCAGGAAGCTCTGCATGGTGACCCGCGCCGCCGGGGGCGGGATCCGGGAGACGTCAAACGGCTCCCCGTCCACTGTCTCGACCATGGGATAAGACTCGAAACGCCGCCCGGGGGCCAGGAAGAGGTTGGAGTCATCCGTCTCCACCATCCGCGCCGGCGTAAAAAGGCGGCAATGTTCGCTCAAGAAGGGAGCCCCCAGGGCCGGATGGTGGCCCCAGATGAAATCGGCGGCGTCCGCACCCTCGTTCGTCACCGTCTCCTCGATCAGGAGCGTGGCCCGGCCGGCCTCCAGGGTCAGCCGCTTTTCCAGCAAGAAGGGAGTCCGCACCATGCGGGTCCGGAATTGGACCGAGATCCTGCGAGAGGTTTCCTCCACGATCCGCCAGGTCCAGGGCACCTTGCAAGCCTCGCCGTGAACTCCCAGCTCGGCACCCCGATAGGTGCAGGCGGCCCCGGCGTTGGGAAAGAGCTCCTGCCAGCCTCCGAAGTAGTAGTCGAGGAAGGAAGAAGCCGGGTTGGCCGTGTCCTGAATGGTGGTGGCGGGATCTCGCACCCCCCAAGGAGCCTTCCAAAGAAAGTCCGTACCGCTGGCCCGGTGGCGAAAGGAGAAGATGTCCGTCCCCTTCCCCGCCAGGACGACCACCTCCAGGTGCCCGTTCTCCAGGACCAGGCTCTTGATCCCGCCGACGCTGGACTCGGCGATCCGGCACGCTCTCATCCCGGCATCTCCCCGGTTTCCGCGAAGCGGAGCAACTGGTCCCGTCCCATCCCGGCGATTCCCAGCCGCCGGACGGTCCGGCTGGAGGCCCTGAAATCCTCACCCAGCGCCGCTGACGCGAGCGCCACCAATCCATCCATGAGTGGGGTCGCCACACCCAAGTGCCGGCCCAGAGAGCTCCATGCTCCCAGTCCATAGGGCACGTCCTCGGTCAGCCAGCGGGTGTTCAGTTCGCCGGGAGCCTTCAACTGGGTCAGCATGCGACTGCCGTTGATGGTGCTCCAGAGGTCGCCCCGGGGACCGAAACCGGCGAGGAAAAAGGCCTCGTCCACGACCGAAAGCTCGAAGCCGAGTGCCCGGCCCACCTGCCGGCGTTCCCGGTCGACGCCGTAAATGGCATTGCACACGCCCGGCGTGACGCCCTCTTCGTAGAAGTAGAAATCTCCTCTGGAATATTCCACCCGGCCGGCGTTCATGAGGACTCCGGGAGGGTGAACCACGGGGTTCATGGCGCTCAGACCGCACTCGAAAACGTTGCCGTAGCAGGAGACGGCCGAGTTGTCCTCCCCGTCCGGCTCACCCAGACCGTCGACAGTGAAAATGGACCGCAGCAGGTCCCTGGTCCGGCCCGTTTCCGACGCCGGGAGCACGCCGAGACCCAACGCGGAGACGACTCCCCAGATATGGGCCGAGTCGGGGGTGAGCTTCCGGCAGACGTAGGGCGCCGTATCGGTCTCGGCCAGGGTGATCCGCGACGGATCCCGGCCCTTCTCCCGCAACAGGGTGTGGAACTCCAGCGTCCCCAGCGTTCCCGGAAGCAGGACCAGGGTATGGCTCTCTCTCAGGTAGGGAGCGCAGGCCAGGGCGAAGGGGCGGTGGGCATACGCGGGAACGATGAGCAGGAGCAGGTCGTTTTGCAGCCCCTCCTGGAAATCGGTGGTCAGGGCGTGTATGCGGGCTCGGCCGCGAGCCGCCACGCCGTCCAGCACGATCCCGCCCCCGTTCCGGACCGGGTCGAGCGTGTAAGCGAAGTCGGGATGCTCGCAGATCGTCACCTGGAAGCCGCGCAGGCTCAAATTGGCGGCAGCGGCGAATGCGGTATTCCCTCCCCCCAGAATCGTCAGGTTCCTCATGGCATTTCTCCGCAGACCCACTCAAGCGACCGCGTATTCCGGCCCATGACATAGCCAACCCGGCGAGGGTTAGTCAAGTTTCGGCGGCGGCAGATCCCATCCGCGGGCACTCGCCCGGCGGGCTCTTGCGGGACGGACCATTGCAAGCGTACTCTTTTCGGGAGGTCCCCGGAGCGCGGCGCTTTTCGGGACCGCGTGGTCCGGATTCGAGGCAGTTGAATTGAACAAATACATCGGTGAGAAGGCCTCCCGATTCACCGAGTCGGTGATTCGGGAGATGACCCGTCTGGCATACGAACACGGCGCCATCAACCTGGCCCAGGGCTATCCGAATTTTGCCGCACCTCAGGTGGTCAAGGATGCCGCTTGCCGGGCGATCCAGGAGGACATCAATCAATACGCCGTCACTTGGGGGGCCCCGTCCTTTCGCCGGGCCGTGGCCGAAAAGTACCGCCGCGTCTACGGCTGGGACGTCGATCCCGACGTGGAGGTGACGGTCGCCTGCGGTTCCACCGAGTGCATGATTTCCACCATGCTGGCCCTGGTCAATCCGGGCGAACAGGTCGTGGTGTTCGAACCCTTCTACGAAAACTACGGTCCCGATTCCATCATCGCCGGAGCGACTCCCATCTATGTTTCCCTGGAGTCGGAGTCGGACTGGGCTCTGGACTTCGACGTGCTGGAACGAACCATCCGCGATGCCTGCGACCGGGGCCGGCTGCGGGCCCTCATCCTCAACTCGCCCAACAACCCGTCGGGAAAGGTCTTCAACAGCGACGAGCTGAATCGGATCGCCGAGCTGGCGGTCCGCTACGACTTCTATGTGTTCACCGACGAGATCTACGAACACATCCTTTATGATGGGCACGTCCACCAGCCCATCGCGCTGCTTCCGGGAATGAGAGAGCGGACGGTGACCATCAGCGCCCTCTCCAAGACCTTCAGCGTGACCGGGTGGCGCGTCGGATACACCATCGCACCGGGCCACCTCGCCGGAGCCATCCGGAAGATGCACGACTTCCTGACGGTCGGTTCCCCGGCGCCGCTGCAGGAGGCGGGAGTCACGGCTCTGGCGATGGAATCCGGCTACTACGACCAGTTGGCCCGAGACTATCTCGAACGCCGGGACTTCCTCATGGAGGCGCTGGTCCAGTTGGGTTTCCGGGTCTGGAAACCGGCCGGAGCCTACTACATCATGGCCGACATCTCCCAGGTGACCGACAAGGACGACGTGGCCTTCGCCGCCGAGCTGGTCCGGGACTACGGGGTCGCGGCCGTCCCCGGCAGCAGCTTCTACCGCCCCGGCAGGCAGCAGGGAAAACGACTCATCCGCTTCGCCTACTGCAAGACCATGGACGTGTTGGCCGAGGCCCGTCGCCGGCTCTTGCGGCTGCGCAGCGGCAGGGGGCGATCCGGGAACCGGCCCCGGTGAGGCCGATTCCCTGCGCACTCACGGTCTCCGGCTCCGACAGCGGCGGCTGTGCCGGAATCCAGGCCGATCTGAAGACCTTCGCGGCGCTGGGAGTGCACGGGATGAGCGCCATCACGGCGTCCACGGTGCAGGACACCCGCCGGGTGCATGAGATTCTCCCCCTGCCTCCCGACCATGTCGCCCGCCAGATCGATGCCGCCGTCGGGGACCCGGGAGTCGATTCCGTCAAGACCGGGATGATCCCCTCCCCCGAGGCCGTGGAAGCGGTGTCGGACAGGATCCGATTCCATCGCCTGGAGCGGATCGTGGTGGACCCGGTCATCCGGAGCGGATACGGCCATGCGCTGGCCGGCGGGGAAGCCGTTTCACGGATGAAATCTCTCCTCTTTCCCCTCACCCTGGTCCTCACTCCCAACCGGCACGAGTCGGAGCTGCTGACCGGACGAGAGATCCGCTCCGAGGAAGACGCCGTCCAAGCGGCTCGCCTGCTGCTGGACATGGGCCCCCGAGCCGTCGTCATCAAGGGGGGCCACTTCCGGGACCCGGAGAGCTCGACCGACTTGCTTTTCACCGGCGCCGGCCGGGTCCGGTTGAAGGGGCCTCGCCTCTCCTCCCGGGACACCCACGGCAGCGGTTGCACCTTCGCTTCCGCCATCGCCGCGCATCTGGCCAGGGGAAGCGGACTGGAGGAATCGGTTCGCCGCGCCAAGGACTACGTCACGGAGGCGATCCGCCATTCCCTGCGCCTGGGAACCGGGAGCGGACCACTGGGACATTTCCATGCATTGGGAAACTGATGGGAAACGATAGTCGAAGAGTCGAGGAGGAACACTCCTCATGTTCTCTTATTTCGGGGCAGTCACTCCGACTCTCGGGCAGAGGTCGGCGAACGCGCACTCTTCGCATCGGGGACGCCGAGCCTGACAGACGCGTCTCCCATGGTGGATCAGCCGATGCGCGAAGTTGATCCACTCGTCCCGGGGGATCATGCCCATCAGGTCCTTCTCCACCTTCACCGGCGTCTTCTGGTGGGTCAGCCCCAAACGCCGTGAGAGACGACCCACGTGGGTATCCACCACCACCCCTGAGGCGATGCCGTAAGCGGTTCCCAACACCACGTTGGCCGTCTTGCGAGCCACTCCGGGGAGCTTCAGAAGATCCCGCATGTTCGATGGGACTTCTCCATCGAACTCGTCGACCAGCTTCGTGGCGGACCCGTGAAGGCTCTTGGACTTGTTTCGGAAGAAACCCGTGCTCCGAATGATCTCCTGGAGCTCGTCCAGATCCGCCTCTGCCATTGCGTGGGCGTCCGGGTATCGGCGAAAGAGGGCCGGGGTCACCATGTTCACCCGGGCGTCCGTGCACTGGGCGGAAAGAATGGTGGCCACCAGGAGTTGGTACGCACCGTCGTGATGGAGTGCGCAGGTGGCCTCGCCGTACTCCTGCTCCAAGAGGCGGATGATCTCAAAGACGCGGCGAGCTTCCTTTCGGTTGATCATAGTGCGCCGGACTAGAGCTTCTTCTGGATCACGTATTCGCGATCCGGCTCTTCCGCATCCGGTGGAGGAGTCGTCCTGCGCTTGGAAGGCCTGGAAGTTCTGGGAGGCCGGCGAGAAGACCGTCTCCGAAAGACCCCGGCAATCCCGGCGAAAACCAGACCCACGAACACCCCCGCCCCCAGGGAGATGGGAGAAAAGCTCCGGATCAGGTAGGACATGAGGCCCGGCGGCGTCAAGTAGAACTCATGGGGATCCAGAGAGATTTTCTGGTCGTCCGAGTTGACGAGTTCAACCCGCAACTGAGCCCGCTCCGGTTCCAGGATTTCACCGTCCAGGATCCAGGCCCACTCGATCTCCTCCCGGGGCTTGGCCTCCCGGGCCACCTCCCCCTCCATGAGAACCGCCCTCAGCCGGTCGCTGTCGAAGGTCCAGGAGGGCTCAACCTTGAAAGTGCCACCGAGGGAATCAAACAGGACCCGCTCTTCCTCCTGGAATTCCACCCGATCCGGAGACTCCAATAGGAACTTCACCCGGCAGATCTGTCCCGGGTGTTCCGGAGTCTCGATCTGGAGCCGGCCGACCCGCTTGGAAAGCAGATAGAGGTCGGCAATATCCAACGGCTGACCGTCCCGCTCCTGGACCGATCGCTCCAGCCGCAAGCCGGCACTCAGGCGTGAGGCCATCTCCATGGCGTCGCTCTGCCGTTTGGCCTTGAGAAACTGGGCTTGAATGCTGTCCTTGTTGGAGGTCAGACTCCGGAGTTCCGTGGAGAGCCGCCGGTTGCGGCCCTGGACCTTCTTCAGATCGGCGGTGAGCCTCGTATTGGCCGCTTCCCGCTCGTTCAGGTCGGCGCGGGCCTGCGCCAACTCCTCCGAGAGCTCCTCCCGCTTCCGGCGTGCCGACTCGATGCCCTCACTCAACGACTGCATCCTGTTGTCCAGCTCGGCGTTCGAGGCCTCTTCGACGTTCAGGCTGCTCAAGAGCCCGCTCATCTTGACCTGGGTGTCCTTCAACTGCTCTTCCAGAGATCGGCGGGTCCTGGCCGACTGCGTCTTGTCCCGCTCCAGCTCTCGGACCTGGGTTCTGAGACGGTCGAGTTCGACCGTCATTTCCGTGATCTGCACGCGTTGCTCCCGGCTGGCCTGTCCCAAACGGGACGCGTTCCGATCGAGGGTCCGGTGTTCCTTCTGGAGCTGAGAAAATTCCCGCTCCAGTTCCTGGTACTGAGGGCTGTCCTCCACGATGGTCCGCAGCACCACCTCATCCGAAGTGTTGGTGGTGGTGGCGAATTCGCGGACCAGAGTCTTGACCTGTCCCCGGATGAACTCTCCCTTGGCGGATTCCAATTCCTTGTAGGAAAGCCCTTCGGTCAGGCTGCTCGCCAAGCTTTTTTCGAAGTTCTCTCTCTGGGGAAAGGTCTGTTGAGTCGAGGCGGGAAACCGGAATTCCAACGAACCCTCACGGTTCGTGCCCACCGATGAGAACCGGAACCGGACGGTTCTGTCCCTGAAATTCACGTCGATGATCCGGACCTGATCCCCGACCTTAAAGCTCACCGGCTGGTTCAGGTTCCCCCGGTCCAGCTTGGCGCCGGTATCCAGGACATGGATCACCTGCTGCAGTCCCCGAACCGGGACCTTGAGAAAGACCGCCTTGTTCTCGAAGCGTTGAACGTATTCGTCCCGAATTTCCCGGGCGACCCGGGGATAAACGTACGAAAACGCCGCGACCGCTACCATGCCGACGGCCACCCGGCCAGTCCATTTCATCTCGGTGTCTCCTTGACCTCTTTCATTCGATTCTAGCAGCCGGAGGTGAAATCCGTCACTGCACGAGCCCGTCCGAGCCTTCTCCCGTTCTCTTCTTCCCGTATCCTCTTTTCCTCTCGCCTCTTCTTCCCAGGTATACTACGGGCGCCACCAATGACGAGCACCGCCGCACCGGACCGATTGGCCAGGACTCTCCCCGTCACCGAGATCTTCTTCAGCATCCAGGGAGAGTCCAGCTACAGCGGACAGCCCTGCGCCTTCGTGCGGCTGACCGGTTGCAACCTCAGGTGCAGCTATTGCGATACCGAGTACGCCTTCGAGGGGGGCGTCCCCATGTCCCTGGCGGAGATCACAACCCGATTGGACCGGTATCCCACCGACCTGGTGGAGATTACGGGAGGAGAGCCTCTGCTTCACCCTCTGGCGCACACTCTCATCAGCAGCTTGCTGGACGCGGGCAAGCGGGTCCTGATCGAGACCGGGGGCAGCCTGGACATCCGTCCGGTGGATCCCAGAGCGGTCCTGATTTACGACATCAAGTGTCCGGACAGCCTCATGGAGGGAAGAAATCGGTGGGAGAACCTGAATCACCTGAGACCGCACGATGAAATCAAGTTCGTGATTTCATCGCGGCGCGACTTTGAGTGGGCCAAGCAAAAGACCCTGGAACTGGAGCTGACCAGGAGGCACCTGGTTCTGTTTTCGCCGGAATGGAACCGCATGGACGCGGCCCGGCTGGCCGGTTGGATCCTGGAGGACGGACTGCCCGTCCGCATCCAGGTGCAACTGCACAAGATCTTCTGGGGAGCCGAGGCAAAGGGGGTCTGATGCGTTACGGCCTGGTTCTGGATCCGGTCTTCCTCGAACACCGGGTCCCACCTGAACATCCCGAGCGTCCGGACCGGCTGCGAGCCATCTCAGAGGGACTGTCCGCCCAGGCGTCGTTCAAACGGCTGGTGAAGGTGTCCCCCGCTCCGGCCGCCGAGGAAGCCATCCTTCGGGTCCACACACGAGATCATTTGGCCCACATCCGGGGAACGCGGCTTCAGCCGCTCCATCCCCTGGACTGGGACACCTATTCGGGCGGAGCCTCGCACGACGTGGCGCTGTTGGCAGCGGGGAGCGTCATTCGAATGATCGACCTTCTCTTTCGAGGAGACCTCGACTCCGGGTTCGCGGCCATCAGGCCGCCCGGCCACCACGCCGAACCGGGGAAGGCCATGGGTTTCTGCCTCTTCAACAACGTGGCCGTGGGCGCCCAGTGGGCCTTGGACCAGGGCCTGGTTCGGCGCGTGGCCATCGTCGACTTCGACGTCCACCACGGCAATGGCACCCAGGCCGCCTTCTACCACCGGGACGACGTCCTGTACGTCTCCCTGCACCAGCACCCGCTTTACCCGGGAACCGGCTACTACACCGAAGTGGGCGTGGGAAAGGGCAAGGGGATGACGGTCAATTTCCCAATTCCCGCCGGTCAGACCAACGGCTTCTATTCCTCCCTGCTGGCCGGCATGGTGCTGCCCATCCTGGCCAGCTACGAACCCGGGTTGATCCTGGTCTCAGCGGGATTCGACGCCCACCGGGATGATCCCCTGGCCGGCATGCTGTTGAATGAGCGGGGCTATGCCGGGATGGCAGTGGACCTGAACCGTGCGGCAGCGAAAATCTGCGGCGGCAAGATTCTCTACGTGCTGGAAGGGGGCTACAACCTGAAGGCCCTGGCGGCGTCGGTGGAGACGACGGTGGCCGCCGGCCTGGATCCGCCGGAAGCGGGTCCCGAACTGGAATCCAGTCCCAATTCAGGGCCCTATATGGATCAGATCCGTCCCGTCCTGAACCCGTATTGGCCGGTCTGAAATCAGTCCGCCTGCAACTCGTCCTGCAACCGGTTCCGGACCTCCCGGAAGGTATCGTAGGGGAAAAAGTCGAAGCCCCGCTTCCGGCAATACTTCGCCAGGTAGCGTTTTGCGAAGACGCGATCCACATAGGGAAGAACACAGATGTCCGATATGCCGTCGCCTATGAAGGCGACCTCATCGGCCTCGCTGGCCGCCCGCACCACCAACTCCTTCTCCGACTCCGGCCGCCGATGGTAGCGCCAACTCCGGCCCTCAATCCGGGCCGTATGCGCCACGACCGGAACCCCCAGGTCTCCGATCATGAAGGCGATGATCTGCTCCAGCCCCGAGCTGACGACGCAGAGGGGAATCGATGATTCTCGGCACCAGTTCACGAATCCGGGAAACGTAGGATCGACTCGGACCATTTCCTTGAGGCAGGCGGCGACCTCTTCCCAGGAGGCGTCAACCGAGGCGATCTCCTCGGCAATCACCTCGGCTGCCGACAGCGTGCCGTTCTCGAATTCGGACAGCAGGTCTCGCCGATAGCCGTCGCCCCCTCCGAATTCCTGAACCAGCAGGACGATGGAGTCGCGATCGGTGATGGTTCCGTCGAAATCGGTGTAGATCTTCATCTGGAGCGCGAATGAAGCCACGGGCCGGCGGCAGACCCGGCCAGCAGTCCCGGTTGATAGAGGCAGAAACGGTACTACGCAGTAATTGGGTGCGGGGTCCGGACTCCGTTCAGCCGAACTTGACCTTCAATTCCACCGGCAGCCGGAAGACGACGGCGCACTCCTCGCACTTGATCAGCACCAAGGTTTTTTTCTTTCCGAACTCGCTCTCGATTTCCTGCCGGAGCGATTCATCGGGCTCGTTGTAGTATCCGGCAAACGGATAATATCGCTTCAACTTGCCGTGGCAGGCCTTGCCCTTGGCGTTTTTTTCGTTGCACACGACCTGTCTCGGCAGCAAATCCTTGATCACCGCAGCATCCTTCCCTGACAGCCGGGTATTCTACCCGAGACCCGTCCGCCTCCACAAACCGGGCCGCGGCCCGAGTTCGCCACGCCCCGTCATGGCTATGATAACCTTGAACGGATGAATCCTGGCCGGGACGGGAAGGAGTAACAGCTATGGCCTCAAGTGGAGACAAGCTGGTCTATTTTCTCATCGGCAGCTTTGTGGGTGCCTGTGCGGCGCTGCTGCTGGCTCCCCAATCGGGTGAACAGACTCGGGAGCTGTTGGAAGGCAAGGCCCGGGAGGGTGCCGACAGGGTCGGCCGGAGGCTCCGGGACGGCAGGGACACATTGGAGGAAAAGGGGCGAGAGCTTGCCGGCCGGGCCGGTGAGACCCTGAACCGGGAACGGGAGAGCCTCCGGAAGAAGAAGGAGCAACTCGGAGTCGTCCTGGATGCCGCGCGACGCACCTATCGGGGCGAGTCGCGGACGCAGGAAGAGTCCGCCGACTGAGGTCCGGACAGAAGCCAAGCTTCCCGATTCCGGGGAGGGCGCGCCTGCCCTCCGGCAATCCAGTCGCAACCGCGGGGAATGCACGTGAGCGCTGAACTCCTGTTGATCCTGTTCATCGGCATTACCGCCCTCTCCATGAGCCTGCAGGCCCTCTCCGTGTGGCGGGCGGCCAAGACGGTTCGAAAGGTGGCCGAGGAGCTGCAAAAGGAGACCCGGAACCTTCAAGCCGCCGTCGATTCCGTCAGCGCCAAGTTGACCCAGGTGTCCGAGAGCCTGGAGCCGGTGCGGCAACTCGGCAACGAGTTCAACGACAACGTCCGCTTCGTGATGGGCGCCTTCCGGAGAACCACCGAAGAGGTGGACGTGTTGGTGAAGGACGTGATCCGTCTGGGGCATGAACAGGCCCAGAGAGTGGACGGACTGGTCACCGACACGGTCGAGAAGTTCGAGCAGACCAGCGAAGTAATTCAGAAGGACGTCTTGAAACCCATTCTGGAAATCGGTTCCTTCTTCAAGGGGATCCAGTCGGGACTGTCGTTTCTGTTGGGGCGGCGAGAGAAAAAGACCACAACCAAGTCGCCCGAAGAGGAACTCTTCATCTGACGCCGCCGGCCGGAGTGTCTCTTTGACGAGGCTCCCGCCAAGTATTCCGAGTTACGGCGGATCCATTCCCCAGCCGAGCAGGATGCCTCCCCAGGTGAATCCCGCTCCGAAGGAGACCATGAGGACTTTGTCCCGTTTCTTCAGTCGTCCCTGCCGGTGAGCTTCCGCCAGACAGGTGGGGATGGTCGCCGCCGTGGTGTTGGCGTAGCGGTCGATGTTGACGGCAACCTGTTCCTCGCCCAGTTTCAGGCGCGACATGGAAGACTTGATGATTCGCATGTTGGCCTGATGGGGGACGAACAGCGAAAGCTGATCGGTGGGAATGCCGTTTCGCCGGAGCAATCCGACGGAAGTGTCGCACATGACCCGAACCGCGAACTTGAAGACGTTCCTCCCGTCCTGATGGACATAGTGCATCCGCTTGTCCACGGTTTCATGGCTTGCCGGGCGTTGGCTCCCTCCGGCCGGCATGTACAGGAACTTGCCTCCTGACCCGTCGCATCCCAGGGTCGCGTCCAGGATGCCGACATCCTCCTCTTCGGTGGGCTCAAGGAGGACCGCCCCGGCGCCGTCTCCGAAGAGCACGCAGGTGGCCCGGTCCTCGAAGTCGATGATGGAGCTCATCACATCGGTTCCCACCACAAGGACCTTCTTGTGGGTCCCCGTCCGAATGAACTGCGCAGCCGTCGAGAGGCCGAAAAGGAATCCGGAGCAGGCCCCGGAAAGATCGAACCCCCACGCGTTGGTGGCCCCGATCTTCTCCTGGATCCGGCAAGCGGTCGAAGGGAACATCATGTCCGGCGTGACGGTGGTGACGATGATGAGATCGATGTCTTCAGGACGATGTGGCGTGCCTTCCAGAGCGTCTCGGATGGCTCGAACCGAGAGATCGCTGTTCGCCTCGTCCTTGCCGACGATTCGGCGCTCCGAGATCCCGGTTCGCTCTCGGATCCACTTGTCGGAAGTTTCCAGTACCCGGCTCAAGTCGTGGTTGGTGACGCGCTTCTCCGGAACGTACATCCCCACGGCCGTTATGTTCGCCCGAATTTCGCTCAACTCGGCACTCTCCTTAACCGACCGTGGCAAAAGTCGTCACGGACTGTGAACTCCAGCGCGGTCTCGATCCCGCTGCGATGAAGAAACCGGCCCGGCTCCCCGTCCGGCCTCCGGCCGGCGCCGGATCCGATTCGGATGATCTCCACTCCATCCGGCAACTCCAGGCGGAACTGTTTGTCCCGAATCCTGACGTTCTCCCGGAAACGGCTGAAGATGTAGTCGTTGCGATTACCGATGGGCTCGATTACGGACAATCTCTGGATGAGCCAGGTCCGGGAGGACAGTTCCAAGAGCAGATAGCTGAATTCAGGCCGGGCCTGAACGGGCGTCAACCGCAGGAGCAGGTTGGATTCCTCCAACGGTCCTTCCCCGGTTTCGAACTCCACCATGAAATCGTCCCGTATCCGTTTGGGTCCCAGCAGGAAAAGCAGCGGCGTATCCGCAGTCTCCGGGTCCAGGTCGGCGATCGTCACCTGGTTCTCGGCGGGGACGTAGAAGAAGGTCTGCTTGCCGTCGGCCACGAACAGCTTCCTGGTGGGGCGCCGGTACTCCCAGTACATTTTTCCAGGGCGCTTCATCAGCAGGACCCCCTCGCCCCAGTCGCTTTCGAAAAAGACCCCCTGCGATTGGAAGACCTGCCGGAAATCGGCGGAGAAGCTTTCGACCCGATCGTACCGGGCCTGGACCCGGTCCACGATTTCCAGCGCGCCGGGAGAGGCCGATTCTCCCAACAGGGGCGCCGAGAGCAGTCCCGCCAGGAGAAACGCGCCCAAAGAGCCGGAGTTTTTCCGGCTGGGCCGGCTCGATGCCCGGTCTCCGCTGCCCGCTCCGAAAAAGCCCTGGTAGAGAATCACCGCGACTCCGCAGGTGATTGCGGCATCAGCCAGATTGAAGGTTGGCCAGGCGAAACGGTCCTGCCAATGAAAATCCAAAAAATCGACGACATACCCACGCCACAGCCGGTCGCAGAAATTCCCCAGGATCCCTCCCAACAGGAGCCCCATGAGCAGTTGGACGCCTCTTTCCTCGGGAGGGCTGGTCCAGATGTAATACAACACCATGACCGCCGCCGCGACGGCCAGGACGGAAAGGATCACCGGTTTCCACGCCGACGGATTGGAATGGAACAGGCCGAAGGCAATGCCCTCATTGCGGACGAAGTGGATGGCGAAGAATCCATCGACCACCTTGTGGTAGTGCAGCCAAGGCGTGCTCTTGACCCACCACTTGGTGAGGAGATCCAGCGCCAGCACCGTCGCCGCCACTCCCAGCGCCACGAGTTTCATCGTCTTCTCCACCGCGCCAAAGGCCTCCGAAGGATATCCTCTCCCATCGCTCCCGGCATCAATCGAGGGCACCGATCCGTTCCAGCACCGCGCGGCAACGGGAGCAGACATGCGGCAGATCGGCATCGGTCCCCACCGAGCGCCGATGGTTCCAGCACCGCGCGCATTTCTTTGCCTGGGTTCGGGTCACCTCGATCCGCGTCTCATCCCCCGCCAGGTCCTCCCTCAGTCCGATCTCGACCTCGGAGACGATGAAGACGGTGGCCAGATCGTCCGCATACCGGCTGAGGTACCGGCAAGTCTCCGCGCCGGCCTCGATCCTGACCGACGCCTCCAAGGAGTTCCCGATGAGCTTCTGCTGGCGGCATTCCTCCAGTGACTTGCTGACCTGGTGGCGGATCCGCAGGAGCGGCTCCCACCGCTCCAGGAGCTCGGGGTCCTCATGACGGTCCAGCTCCCGGGAGAACTCGGCCATGTGGACCGACTCGGCGGGAGGGTTCCGGCCGTGGAGTTCTTCCCAGATCTGGGTGGTGGTAAAGGGCAGGACCGGAGCCAGCAGCCGGACCAATGCGTCCGCGATCCGGAACAGGGCCGTCTGGGCCGACCTTCGTTCCGTGGAATCGGCCGCCGAGACGTAGAGGCGATCCTTCAGAACGTCGAGATAAAAGCTGGAAAGCCCCACCACACAGAAGTGGTACAGGGAGTGGTAGACGGTGTGAAACTCGAAATTCCGGTAGGCCTCCTCCACCCGCCGTGCCGTGGCGGCGGTATGGGCCAGAGCCCAACGATCCAACTCCAGCAGTTCCTCGTCCGGCACTGCCATTTCCGGAGAGAAGTCGTGAAGGTTGCCCAAGAGGAAGCGGCTCGTATTTCGCAGCTTGCGGTAGGCGTCCCGGAGTCGGGAAAGTATCTCTTCCCCCAGACGGACGTCTTCGGTGTAGTCGATGGACGCAACCCAGAGGCGCAAGATCTCGGCGCCGTCCCGCTTGGTGATGTCCTGGGGAGAAATGACGTTGCCCCGGGACTTGGACATGGCTTTCCCCTCGGCATCCAGCGTCCATCCATGGCACAGGACCGACCGGTAGGGAGCTCCGTCGCTGACGCCGACGCCGACCAGCAAGGAACTGTGAAACCAGCCCCGGAACTGATCTCCACCCTCCAGGTAGAGATCCGCGGGCCAATCGAGTCCCGGCGTTTCCCGCAGCACGTGATGGCTGACCCCCGAGTCGAACCAGACATCCAATATGTCTTTTTCTTTCTCGAATTCTTCGCTTCCACAGGCGCAACGGGTGTTCTTCGGAAGAAGCTCTGACGCGGGCCTCCGGTACCAGGCGTCGGCTCCCTCCCGCTCGAAGATGCGCGAAACATGCTCGATGATGCCGCTCTCCAAAAGGATCTTGCCGCAGGCCCTGCAGTAGAAGGCGATGATCGGAACACCCCAGGTTCTCTGCCGGCTGATACACCAGTCCGGCCGGGTGGCGATCATGTTGTGGATCCGCTCCCGGCCCCAGGACGGAAGCCACTTCACCCTGGCGATCTCGCGCAGGGCCCGGCCGCGAAGGTCTTCCCGGTCCATGCTGATGAACCACTGCGCCGTGGCGCGAAAAATGACCGGGTTGTGACAGCGCCAGCAATGAGGATAGCTGTGCCGGAACGGCTCTTCCCGGACCAGATGGCCTTCCCGGGCCATAAGGGCGTTGATGGAAGGGTTGGCCTCGAACACGGGCATGCCACCGAAGTGATCCACCTCCGGCAGGAACCGGCCCGAATCGTCCACCGGACAATACACTTCGAGACCGTTGTCGACCCCCAGGCGGTAGTCCTCTTCTCCGTGTCCGGGTGCCGTATGGACCACGCCGGTGCCCTGGTCCAGCGTGACGTGAGTCCCGAATACGACCGCGGACCGGCGCGGTATCCATGGGTGCCGGCACTCGAGACCGCCGAGGGCAGCGCCCCGCAGGCGTCCCAGAATCCGGTAGTCGCCCAGATCGCACTCCTTGGAAACGCGGGGGACCAGATCGGCAGCCAGGATGAAGACCTCGTCCCGGGCCTCCACCAACGCGTATTCGAAGTCGGGATGAAAGCAGAGCCCCATGTTGGCGGGCAGGGTCCAAGGCGTCGTGGTCCAGATCAGCACCGAGACGGGGCGGGCTCCGGCGTCCAGTCCATGGAGTCCTCCCGTCACGGGAAACCGGACGTAGACCGATGGGCTGACATGTTCCGAATACTCCACTTCGGCTTCGGCCAATGCCGTCTCGCAGTGAATGCACCAATGAACCGGCTTGAGACCCTTGTAGACGCTTCCCCGGCGGACGAAATCACCCAACAGCCGGGCCGTCTCGGCTTCATAGGAATGGCTCATGGTCAGATAGGGCGCGGTCCAGTCCCCCGTGACCCCCAGGCGGCGGAATTCATTCCCCTGGATGCGCACGAACTTGTCGGCGTGCCGCCGGCATCGCCGGCGCACCTCCAGCGGCTCCAGGTCGGCCCGCTTTCGGTTCATGACCTGAATCTCGATGGGCAGCCCGTGACAGTCCCACCCCGGCACGTAGGGACAATCGTAACCCTCCATGGTCTTGGAACGGACAATGAAGTCCTTGAGGATCTTGTTCAGGGCGTGTCCCACGTGGAGATGCCCATTGGCGTAGGGAGGGCCGTCGTGAAGGATGAAGAGAGGCTTTCCCTCTCGCGCCGAGCGGATTCTCGCGTAGATCCCCGACTCTTCCCACGACTTGAGAATCCGCGGCTCCAGAACGGGCAGATTCGCCTTCATCCGGAAACGGGTTCTGGGAAGGTTGATGGTTCCTTTCAGGTCGAGTACTTCAGCCACAAGAGCCGGAATTATAGCGGGATGCGATGGTGTCGGGGCAACCCTGTGTAGTTGCCCTCATTCTCGAAAGGTTCGACGCCGGAGCCGTCGTCTACCTCAGGTTGAACTGGACTTCGATGGTGGCCAGGACGTCGACCGGGCTCCCGTTGAGCATTCCGGGCCGAAAACGCCAGTTGGTGGCGATCTCCTGGATGGCCTGTTCCTCCAAACCGTGGCCCAATCCTCGAATGACCTTGAAGCTGTCGACGTTGCCATCCTTCCGGATGATGGCCTGAAGCCAGACCACACCCTGAACCTTGGCTTTGATGGCGGCGTCGGTGTAGCTGGGAGTCGTTTTAACGATGGGAACCGGGTTGGTGACTCCGCTCCCGTATCGATAGATGCCGCTGCCGTCTCCAGCCGCGGGTCCCGAACCGGCAAGGGGGCCGGTTCCCGTGCCCTCGCCCTGGCTCTCACCCTGCCCTCCCCGGCCGGGACGCCCTGGCGGAGCCTCAATGTCGTCCAGGTTCAATTCCGCTACGATCTGCTTGATGACCTGGGGGACGTTTTCCAGTTCCTCCTTGCGGATGGGTTCGGGTTCTCTGGGAGTCGGATCGGGAATGGGAACCAGAATCGGCTTGGGCTTCGGTTTCACCGGCTCGGGCTTGGGCGGTGTCGCCTTGGGCAGGTCGCCGCCCCCGGCGAGGGCCGCGGGTTTCGCCAGATTCTTGAGCACCAGCACCTGCTGGGTCGGGATCAGGACCGTCTTGCCGAACGAGGGGAAGATCATCAAAAGGAGAACGGCGTGAAAGAGGATCGCCAGTATGGCGGCGACCACCAACGGCCTCCGGTCGTCAAGATCCCATTCGTAGATGTTATAGGGGTCTCGCGGTCCCTCCAATTGGGCCTCGGGGACCTTCAAACCCAACAGCCGTTCCAGGAAATCCTTCACCGCCGCCTCAACACCCCTTCACGCTTTTTCCGGGCGCACGCCTGATGCAATGTTAGTCAAGGTGGCCGCTTCTGGTCAACCGAGCCAGATCGAGCGCACCTTTCTTGAGACGCGAATCTCCCTTAAAAGGATCACCGGAAAACCGATTGGGAAACCGGGTCGTGGACCAGCGCCCGCAGGCAACGGCGCGTGTGCCGGAAGACGTCCGGCCCCGCCGCCTCGACCTCCCTGTGGAGCCGGGCCAGGTCGCCGCCGTCGTCCACGTCGAACCAGTAGGGCAGCAACGTATATTGGTCCGGCCGCAACCTCTGAAGTGTCTGCTCCAGGACCTTGCCGGTCCCCCAATCCAGATTCGAGAAGAGTTCCGGCCTGGGGCGGGAAAGACCGATGAGATAGTACCCCCCGTCCTCGGCCGGTCCCACGACGACGGGCCGCCTCGCAAGTCGATCCAGGGCTCGGCGAATGTACTTCCGCGGCACCGTAGGGGAGTCGGCCCCCAGAAAGACCACCGGCTTTTCCTTCGATTCCGCGGCGATCTGCCGGCAGGCCTTACACAATCTCTCTCCCAGGTCGGCTCCCGTCTGTCGGCGGATGATCAGATCCGCGGGCAGGCGCCACGCTGCGGCGAACCGGGCCCGTTCCCGGGCGGTGGAGCCGCTCAGATACAGGTAGTGGCGCCGGCTCAGGAATCGCGTTCGTTCCACGGTGTCCAGAAGCAGCGCCCGGTGAAGTTCCAGGCAACCCCGCTTACCCAGCGCCGGCTCCAGTCTGGTCTTCACCCGGCCCAATCGGGGAAACCGGGAGAAGATCACCAGAGACCCGTCCATCAGGTTCCCCCGGACCAGAAGATGTAGTCCTTCCAACTCTCGGGAACGGCCGGCTGGCGAAAAAGGAGACGGACGCGATAGGGAAAACCAGAGGGGGCCTTGGGGATTCTCAAAAGGCGCAGGTTGGCCTGCGCCGGTGACCGGTTTCCCTTCTTCCGGTTGCATTGGATGCAGCAGGTGACGATGTTCTCCCAGCTCTTGATCCCCCCTTGGGCCACGGGGATCACATGATCGTAGGTGAGCTGGCTCAGGGGCGCCTTGGTGCCGCAATACTGGCAACGGTAGTTGTCGCGAGCGTACAGGTTTTCACGGCTGAATTTGATCCGGTGGCACCCGTGCCGGAGCTTGACGTAGTGAAGCAGGCGCAAGACCGAGGGGAGGCGGATCCGGTTCGAGACACTGCGGATCTCGCGGTCATATTCGGCCACCACCTCGACCTTCTCCTGGAAGACCATGCGGACGGCACGTTTCCAACCGATGATCTGCAGAGGTTCGTAGGTGGCGTTGAGTACGAGAGTGTGTTCCACTTGTCAACGGGGCGCGGGCCGATATCGATATGTAAGGGAGGCTTCCGCCCAATGTCAAGTCGAGGATGCGCAAAGCTCCCTCCTACTCGAAGCCGGTGGCGGGAGCCGAACCGGCTCAGCCCGGATGCAGGACGACGGCCGGGCGTGCCTGGCGCGGACTCGCAATGATCAGGACATGGCGGGAGTTCGTTTTGCTAGACTGATGCGGTGATGAAACTAAGGGATCGAGGAAATCGAGTCCCGGGCCAGGAGCCACCGGTTCCGTTTCGAAGCCCGCGGACGGCGCCGATGAGGACGGTCGGGGCTCTCTTTCTTCCCTGGCTGCAGGAGGTGGTCCGGGACGAGAAGGTAGCCGTGATCTTCCTGCGCGAGTTCTGGCCTCGGATCGTCGGGGCACCGTTGGCCGCATCGACCCAACCTCTGCGTCTCCGCGGACGCGTCTTGGAGATCGGCGTACACGACTCCGAATGGGAAGGGGTGCTCCGGGGTATGACTCCGGCGCTGATCTCGAAGGTCAACCGGTTCTGGAACCGGTCCCTGGTCCGAGGTCTGGATTTCCAAGTGCTCCGTCCCCGCCCGGGAGATCGTTCCACTTGAGCCGGGTGAACGGATTGAACGGCCGGTTCCGGCCGGAATATCATAATGGACCAGTGATGCGCCGCCAGCTTGTGATTCTTCTGTTCGTCCTGCTGAGCCTGGGGGGGCCTGCGCTCCACGGTCAGCGGGTATTCATGACGCTGGATCCGAGCCAGTCCGAGGACCCGCTGCGTTTCGATCCCAACGAGGTACCCCTGATACTCGGGGCCAACCAGACCGATCTCAATTTCTCCCCCAACGTGGTCTTTACTCCGGACTCGAGCAAGGCCTTCGTCAGCTACACCTTCTCGAACAAGGTTCTGGCCTTCAATCCCAAGAGCGGCGAGATTCTGGGCCTCGTGGACGTTCCGGAGAGCCCGGGTCACATCGCCCTCATGCCCGGCGGGGACCGGGTCGCGGTCCTGTGCACGTTCATCAACGAAAACGGCCGGGCCGATGCCTTCAGGTCCGACGCGTCCCAGGCAGAGACACAGCCGGTTCAGGGAGCGATCGCGGCCATCGACGTGGACACCCTGGAGGTTCAGATCCTGACGATGGAGGTATTCTTCTCCGTCGCCAACAACATGGTCTTCTCGGGAGATGGGACCATTGGCATCGTGGCCTCGTCCGGGACCGACGAGATCCTGCGTTTCGACACGACGACACTCCAGGAAGTGGAACCCAGGCTCCAGATGCCGGGCGGAACCCGTCCGACGACGCTCCGAATGACTCCCGACGGAAGCCGGTTTTTTGTCGTCACGGTCGGTTCGACACTGGTGACTCCCGCCGAAGAAAGGGACGCCATCACCATCGTGGACACCGCTTCCTTCTCCGTGGTGACGACCATCATTCCGGAAACGGATCAAGAGGCGATCCCCCATGACTTCCAGGTGGGTGCGGGTGCCGCCATCTCTCCGGACGGCCGGTACGGGCTGGTGGCGGACCGCCAACTGGGGGCCCTGCAGACGCTGGCCGAGCTGGGGAGCGATCGCGCCACCCTGTTCGACATTCAGACAGGACAGGTGGTGAAGGTTTTCGACGTGGGTGGCGTTCCGGTGGAGATCGTGCCGGCGCCGGATGGCACGTCGTTCGTGCTGCTCAGCAATCTGAACCTGCAGTTGATCCCGATTCCCGTCCCCGACGAGAACGGGACCATCGATGCGGACAGCCTGGAGGTCGTCACTTTCCAACCGCGGACATCCGATTTTCGCGACTCCAGCCGTCCGGTCTTCCTCGACGGAGCCACCATGATGCTGGGCGCTCCCATGGACGACGTCCTCCTGCAATTCAAATTGAATACGGGCGAGCTCCTGCAACCCATATTGGTGGGACAGAAATTGCGGGGCTTCAGCGAGGACCTGCGGCCGGAGGTTCCGGGCGCGCCTCTGGACGTGGCCGTAAGTCCTGACGGAGAGGCGATGACCGCGGTGAATTTCAACCTCGGCACCATCGAGCTGCTGCGCCCGAGCCGCCGCCTGTTCCTCCCCTACCTGTTGAGTTCCCAGGGATGGTTCACCGCGGTGAACGTGACCAACCTCTCTTCCCGGACCAGCGACATCATGGCCCGGGGATCCAACGTGGGAGGGATCCGATTTCAGGACTTGAACGACACCGAAGACATCGTGGAGTTCGGAGAGAATCCCACCAACCTGACCATTGCTCCCCGGGGGCAGTTGTCCACCACGGTTCGGCAGGTGGTCAGCGCCGAACGCAACCAGTTCATGGAAGGATGGATGCTGCTGGACGATGACCAATCCCAGGCCCGGGGATTTTTCAGGGTCGGGGATCGCGGGGAACGGCGCCGTCTGGACGCGGCCTCCCTATATTCCAATACGGCGCAGAAAGTCGTTCTTCCCGAAGTCCGGGTCATGGACGGCTTCACCACCGAAGTCTATGTTCTCAATCCCAACTCCAACAGCACGGACGTCTCCGTGCGGCTTCACACGGCCGACGGAGCAGTGGCTCTCGAGGATACCCGGCCCACCCTCGGCGGTTTGGTGTTGCGGGGCGCACTGGGAGACGAGATCGGTTTCTTTCAAGGTCTCGCCTTCGAGTGCTTTTCCACCGGCGGGGTTTTCCGGGACAACTTCTACTGTCAGCGCGGGACCTGCTCGGACAACGGGGAGCCGTGCCGCGATGACAGCCTGGCCGCTTGCGAGGACCCCGAGCAGGCGACCTGCCGGCCCCTGGCCGACAACGGATACGACGGCGCCTACATCACCGTGGAGAGCGAGCAGGGGATCATGGCCTTCCAGCGCTGGTACGACGAGGAGCGCATGGCCATGGTGGAGGGACTGGTGGTGGAGGCCCCGGGAGTCGTCCCCGCCGAGACCCTCTATCTGCCCCAGGCGGTGACCTTCGGAGGCAATAAGACCCACGTCAACCTGGTGCACCAGGGCACCGAGGAGATGACGGTCCAGCTCACCCTGATGGACAACGAAGGGAAATCGGTGGAGGTTGCGCCGGAGCTGGAGCTGGCGCCCGGCGAAGGCCTGCGCATGGAATTGGCCTCCATTTTTCCGAACCTCACGGACACGGGAGACTTGGTGTCCGGCTGGATTCAGATCGTCGGCTCTCAGCCGGGGCTGGTGGGCAGCGCCGAATTGCAGCTCTTTTCCGGCAAGGGCATGATCAGCACTCCGGCCGTGTCGGCGCCGGCCAAAGAGTACATCCTGCCCTACATTGCCCACGGGGGAGTCGAGAAGTACAGGACAGGTCTGGCGTTTATCTATCCCGGACCCGGCCCGGCGGCAACGGTGAAGCTAACGGCCCGATCAACGAGCGGAAACCCGCTTGGCGAGGAAGAGACCCTGACCTTGGAAAGCGGCCATCGCCGGATCGGGATGGCTCACGAGATCTTCTCCGGTCTGCCGGCAGCCATCGGCGGCTACATCGCCGTGTCGTCCGATCAGCCGATCGTGGTGATGGAACTCATCTTTACGGAAGATCTCGAAAAGGTATCGATCATCCCTCCGCAGGTCATCGATTGACGCCGAAACAGTTTCCGGGCTTATCGTTCCATCCTCTACACCCGTCCTTCCCGCATCACGTTTCCCGCTCCTCGCTTCTCTCCCGGACGGTTGTCGTCCCGCCCGGAGTTGGGTACTATCAGCCTGATTTTTCTTGCCAATAGCCCACGAATCGTTATGACCGGATTGGTAATCGGAGTCATTCTCGGAACCGTTGCGGCGGTCGAGCCGGTCCCGACGCCCCCAAGCCGGCAGGCCCAGGCCTACTATCATTTCGCCCTGGGCACGCTCCACTCGGGGAACAAGGACTTCGGCCTCTCCAAAACCGAATTCGAGAAGGCGCTGGAACTCGATCCGGACAGTATCCAGCTCCGGATCGAGTACGCCCACATCCTGGTCAGATCAGGCGACGTCACGAAGGCCGTCAGCGAGATCCAGCAGGCCATCCGGAAGGATCCAAACAGCGTCGCGGCCCATTACTTCCTGGGCCAGCTCTATTCCAGCTACCACGGCGGTCAAAGCGGGCTTTCGGAAAAGGCAATCGAGAAACTGAACAAAGTCATCGAGCTGGATCCCGACCATGCCGAGGCCCTCTATCAGTTGGGGAATCTCCATCGGCTGCGCGGCGAACACCGGAAGGCGGCGCCCTTCCTGGCGCGTCTGGTCGAGTTGCGGCCGGGTCTGGTGGAGGCCCACTACCAACATGCCAAAAACCTGGAGGAGCTGGGTGACCTGGCCGGGGCCATCCAGGCGTTGGAGAAAGCGCTGAGCATCCAGAAGGGTCATTTCGAAGTCATTGGCGACCTGGGACGCTTGTACGTACAGACCGGCCGGCCGGACCGGGCCGTGGAAATCTATCTGTCGGCCCCTCAGCTCCTGGCGGACCCCGATCTCCTGACCAAGACCGGAAGGCTCCTGGCGCAACAGGGGCGCCACGAACAAGCTGTCGAACTGCTGAGGAAGGGAACGTCCCGGAACGTGCAGGATCCGGCATTGGCGGTTGAATTGGGCCGGGCTCTCATGCGGGTCCGCGAGTTTGAAGAGGCCACGGAGGTGTTCGGCCGAGTCCTGGAAAACAATCCGAAGCAGAGGGAAGCGACCCTGGAATTGTCCCGACTCGAGGCCATACAGGGGGAACGGGAGAGCGCCACCGGGCGTTTGCAGCATCTTCTTTCCGCTCTGGACAGCCCGAGGTCGCGGGGAGAGTGGGAGTTTCGAGAACAGGTCCAGGTCACGCTGGCCCACGTCCACCAGGAATCACGCCAATACACGGAGGCCATCGGGCTGTTTCGGGAGTTGCTGAAGGGCCGGCCCGGCGAACCCCGATTCAAGGCCATGCTCATTTACGCCCTGAAAGATGCGGGAAAGCTGGATGAGGCGCTTTCCCTGGCCGGGGAGTTGCTCCACGACCATCCGCGCGATCCGGACGCCCTCGCGACGCGAGCCCAGATGCTCTCGGCAAACGACCGGCTGTCGGAGGGAGTCGAACTCGTGCAGTCCAGGCTGAGCCCTGAGAAGGATCCCGAGACGTACTACCGCATCATCAGCCAACTCTACATGGATCACAAGAACTACCGGAAAGCCGAAAACGCCATCAAGAAAGGCCTCGGTCTCAAGCCGGACAGTGAACCGCTCTCGTTTCGACTGGCGTCCGTCTACGAAAGGCAGGAGAAACTTCCCGACGCCGAAGCCGAATTCATGAGGATTCTCGAGTCGAATCCAGACCATGCCGGGGTTCTCAACTACTTGGGTTACATGTGGGCGGACCGGGGAATCCGTCTCCAGGAGGCGTTGACCTACATCAGGAAAGCGACGGAAATGGATCCGTACAACGGAGCCTATCTGGACAGTCTGGGATGGGTCTACTTCAAGCTGCATCGCCTCGATGAGGCCGAGGTCAATCTGAAACGGGCGGCCCAACTGACGGAGGACCCGACGATTCTCGACCACCTGGGAGACCTCTACATCGAGCTCGGTCAGCTCGAAACCGCACTTCAGTATTACGAGCGCGGTGTGCGCGTGGCCACCGACGAGGAATTCCATCGACTTCAACGGAAGGTGGCCGACGTGAAGCAGCGCCTCTCGTCGCAAGCCCCGTGATCTCGTTCAACCGTCGCGGGAACTCCACCCCGCGCGCTCATTTTTCGGTCTGACTCGGCGCATTGTCCTCACTCGCTCTCCCCTCCTTTGCCAAGACCAACTGGATCCTGAAGATTCTGGGTCTTCGGGAGGACGGCTTTCACGAGTTGCGAACCGTCTTTCAGATGCTGGACCTGAGGGACGAGTTGATGCTGCGGGTCACCACGGATCCGGAGATTCGAATTCGGGTTCATGGCCGCGCCGCGCCGGCGGGGCCGGAGAACCTGGTCTGCCGCGCCGCCCGGCTGCTGAAGCGGAGGGCGGGCGTGTCCGCCGGAGCGGAAATGACCCTGACCAAGAGAATACCCCTGGGGGCCGGACTCGGCGGCGGATCGGGGAATGCGGCGGCGACCCTGCTGGCATTGAACCAGTTGTGGGATTGCGGATTGAGCCTCTCCGGCCTGACTGCATTGGCGTCAGAGTTGGGCTCCGATGTCGCGTTCTTCCTTCGCGGAGGGTCCGCGTTGGGAGAAGGCCGGGGAGAACTCATCACGCCCTTGCCTGATCTAGGGCGCCCGGTGGACATGATGCTACTTTATCCGGGCCGCGGCCTCTCCACGAAGTCAGTGTATTCCATGCGGAATTGGGGCGTTTGGGCGGGGGCCGAAAGGTTGACAAGGTCCTGGACGCAGAATACAATCCATCGCTTCTCACGCTTCAGAGACGGCCTGAATTGGGCTCATCTGGAGAACGACTTCGAAACGCTGCTGTTCCAGCGCTACGGCTTTCTCGAGGAGGCGAGAAAAGCCCTCATCGCCTTGGGTTGCGAGAGAGTCATGGTTTGTGGGAGCGGCTCGACGCTCATGGGCTTGGGGTGCCGGAAGCGGCCCCCGCGGGGGAAAGACCCATCCGCCTTCCAGGGGGGCGGAGAACTGTTGTTCTGCTCCACTCTTTCCAGAAGACGCTATAGAAAAATACTGAGAGAATCGGGGCTCGAAGTTCCGGTCTGACCACTTCGGATCCGATCGTGCGGGATCCGCAAGCACGTCGGCACGGGGTTGATTCCATGTCCAGTTTGAAGATCTTTACAGGCAGCGCCAACGCCCCTCTCACGGAAGAGATCTGCCAACATCTGGGAGAACCTCTGGGCCGGGCGAACCTGACCCGATTCAGCGACGGCGAGGTGAATTTCCAGATTCTCGAGAACGTCAGAGGAAAGGACGTCTTCGTGGTTCAGCCCACCTGCCCGCCGGTGGGCGAGAACCTGATGGAACTACTGATCATGCTGGATGCCTTTCGGCGTTCCTCGGCACGGCGAGTCACGGCCGTTGTTCCCTATTACGGCTACGCCCGCCAGGACCGAAAGGACAAACCGCGAGTGCCCATCTCGGCCAAGCTGGTGGCGGATCTCCTGACGGCGGCCGGGACCCACCGGCTCCTTTCCATGGACCTGCACGTGGGACAGATCCAGGGTTTTTTCAACCTGCCGGTGGACCACCTCTTCGCCACTCCGGTCATCCTCTCCCATTTGAAGAACAAGATGTCGTTGATCCGGCCCACGGTCGTGTCGCCCGATGCCGGAGGCGTGGAGCGGGCTCGCTTCTACGCCCGCAGGATGGGCGCCAATCTGGCCGTCATCGACAAGCGCCGCGTCGGTGTGAACACGGCTGAGGTCATGCGCATCGTGGGCGACGTCGACGGCCGGGACGTGGTCATCATCGACGACATGGTCGACACGGCGGGGACCCTGGTGCAGGCCACGGACGCCCTGAGAAAGCAGGGAGCCCGGAGACTCTTCGCCGCCGCCACCCACGCCGTCCTTTCGGGGCCGGCCGTGAAGCGCCTTCGCGAGTCTCACTTCGAAGGAATTGTCGTCACCAATACGGTTTGGATCAGTCCGGAAAAGCGGATTCCCAAGATACAGACCTTGAGCGTCGCCGGCCTGTTGGGCGAGGCGATCCGGTCGATCCACGAGGAAACCTCGGTGAGCCGGCTCTTTGTCAACTGATCCTGAATGCGGAAACCGAGTTGCGCGGGTTGGTCCGTTTTCTCAGGGCAGCTCGAACACAGGAAAGAGGAGTTGGAGGAAATGCCTCGATTGACGGTGGAGTCGCAGATACGTCGGGAATTCGGAAAGAACGCCAACCGGAGGCTACGCGCCGCAGGACGGTTGCCTGGAATCGTCTACGGCCGCAATGTGTTGCCGGTCGCCGTCTCCGTCGATCCCAAAGACCTGGACCGGATCCTGCACTCCGATACGGGCCACAACACGATTTTCACGTTGAAGTACCAGGACCAGGAGAAAGACGTCCTGATCCGCGAGTTCCAGCGTGACCCGGTAGGAGAGGAACTTCTCCATGCCGACTTCATAGCCATCTCCATGGACCGGACCATGGTCTTCGACGTACCGGTGGAGATCGTGGGGACGGCCTCCGGTGTCAAGATGCACGGGGGAATTCTGGACCTGGTAGTGCGAGAAATCCATTTGGAGTGCCTCCCCGGGGACCTGCCCGATCACATTCGAATCAATGTGACCGACCTGGAAATTGGAGACTCGGTGCGGGTGGAACAACTGGATGTGGATCAGGAAAAGGTGGAGATTCTCTCCGATCCGGACCTGACCATCCTGACGATAGCAGCTCCCCTGGTCGAGACAGACGAGGCTGATCTCATGCTCGACGAGGAAACCGCTGAACCGGAGGTCGCGGGAGGAGGTCAGCCGGAAGGAAGCCAACCCGGAGAATAGCGCTGGTGCTTCTGGTCGTTGGGTTGGGCAACCCGGGCCGCCGGTACCGAGCGACCCGACACAACTCGGGGTTCATGCTGGTCGACCGCCTGGCCGCTATGAGCGCCGCCCGGTTCGGTTCCGCCGCCGGACGTTCGCGCGTCTGCCGGGTCGAGCGCGAGAGCGGATCGCTGATTCTGGCCAAGCCGCAAACCTACATGAACCTCAGCGGCATCGCGGTTCGCTCGCTGCTTGTTCACTATGGCGCCGATCCGGAGGAGCTCCTTGTGGTCTACGACGAGGCACAGTTGCCCTTGGGACGGTTGCGGGTCCGGCGTTCCGGCAGCTCGGGCGGACAGAAGGGCATGGACTCGATCATTCGGATGGTAGGAACGAAACAGATTCCCCGGCTGCGAATCGGAGTGGGCGGCGACGCGGTGGAAGGGGATCTGACCGATTATCTGCTCTCCCCCTTCACGGCGGGTGAGCGGTTGATACTGGACGCCGTGCTGGACCGTGCGGTCCTGGCGGTCGACACGATACTGACCCATGGCCATTTGCGGGCCATGGACCTGGTCAATGGTTGGAGGCACGAAAACCTCCGGCCACTGAACTGAAAGGCGGGTTTTCGATGGTCTATGCGAACTTTCTTTCTGCTGGAGAACTGGTCCCCGCGGTGGGCGCGGTGGCCTTGGCCGGACTCCTTGCAGCCGGCCTGATATACCGGTTCATCAACAAGATAGACATCCAGAACAAGACGATGGCGCGCATCTCCGACGCCATCCATGACGGCGCCATGGTGTTTCTGCGCCGCGAGTACGGGATTCTGGCCGTCTTTGTCGTGGTGGTCTTCCTTCTGCTCTGGTGGAGTCTTTCGGCGGGTACCGGAATGGCCTTTCTGGCCGGAGCGTTCCTCTCCATGATCGCCGGTTTCTTCGGTATGAAGGCGGCGACCCGCGCCAACGTCCGCACCACCCAGGCCGCCTCCACTTCCGGGATCGGCGACGCCCTGAACGTGGCCTTTTCCGGAGGGGCCGTGATGGGTCTTTCGGTCGCCAGCCTCGGCATGTTGGGAATCTGCATCGCCTACCTGCTCTACAGCAACGGCTTCATTTCCGAGCGCGACATCAACGGTTTTGCCATGGGCGCCAGCTCCATCGCCCTTTTCGCCAGAGTGGGCGGCGGAATTTATACGAAGACGGCGGACGTGGGAGCCGATCTGGTGGGCAAGGTGGAAGCGGGAATTCCCGAGGACGACCCGAGAAACCCGGCCACCATCGCCGACAATGTGGGCGATTGCGTCGGAGACACGGCAGGCATGGGCGCGGATATTTTCGAGAGTTACGTCGGCTCGGTGATCGCCACGATCGCCATCGCCGCGGCGGGGACCACTCAGATACTCATCATCGGGGACGCCGACAAGAGCCGCTACATGCTGTTTCCCCTGGTGGTCATCGCCATCGGCCTGATCGCCTCCCTCATCGGTGTGGTTTCCATTCGAGTGCTCCGCAATCTCAGCCCGGCTGCGGTTCTGCGCAATGCCACGTATGTGAGCGCCCTGCTTCTCCTGGCGGGGACCTGGTTCGCGGTACGCGCCCTGGATCTGGAAGCGGGCGTCTTTTACGCGGTCCTGCTGGGGGCCGTCGCGGGAGTCCTCATCGGGTTGCTTACCGAGTGGTACACCTCGGGCAATCCGGTCCGCCGCATCGCCGAATCGTGCAAGACGGGCGTCGCCACCAACATCATCTCGGGCCTGGCCGTGGGGATGGAGTCGACGGCCCTCCCCATACTGACCATCGCCGGGACCATCATGGTCGCCTACAACTTCGCCGGCCTCTACGGAATCGGGATCGCCGCGGTGGGCATGCTGGCGACGGTGGGAGTAACCATGTCGGTCGACGCCTACGGCCCCATAGCGGACAACGCCGGCGGGATCTCCGAGATGAGCGGCCTGGGTCCCGACGTCCGGAAGATCACCGACAGCCTGGATTCCCTGGGCAACACGACTGCCGCCATCGGCAAGGGGTTCGCCATCGGCTCGGCGGCGCTCACCGCTCTGGCGCTGTTTTCGGCCTATTCCCAGACTGTGGCCCAGAGTCTGCCCGGGAAACAGCTTCAATTGGATCTCATCGATCCCCGGGTGGTGGTCGGCTTCTTCATCGGGGGAACCCTCCCCTTCTTCATCGGGAACCTCACCATGTCTTCGGTGGGACGCGCGGCCTTCAGGATGGTGGAGGAGGTGCGGCGCCAGTTCCGGGAGATTCCGGGACTCATGGAGGGCGAGGCCGAGCCGGACACGACCCGGTGCATCGACATCTCCACCCGGGCCGCTCTGAAGGAGATGGTGGCTCCGGGCATCACCGCCGTGGCGGCCCCGGTCATCGTCGGTTTCGTGCTGGGACCGCATTCTCTGGGGGGAATGCTGGCTGGGTCGATGCTGGTGGGGGTGCTGCTGGCGCTCTTCATGGCCAACGCGGGAGGGGCCTGGGATAACGCCAAGAAGATGATCGAGGAGGGCATTCTGGGAGGCAAAGGCTCGGAAGCCCACAAGGCGGCGGTGGTGGGCGACACCGTGGGAGACCCGTTCAAGGACACGAGCGGTCCGTCCATGAACATCCTGGTGAAGCTCATGTCCATCGTCGCGCTGGTGATCGCGCCGTTGTTGGTCTAACGGCCCCAGTGAACTTGGCCCGAACTGTCAGCAGAGACGGGCGCTGTGCTAAACTGAACAACTTGCAAAACTGTGGTTCCGGCCACGGAGGATCGAGCAGTCGAATGAGGGAATACGAGGCGGTTTTCATTCTGGCTCCAACGCTGGACGAGGAGCAGACCCAGGCCATCATCGACAGCCTACGGCAGGCCGCCGAGGAACGTGGGGCGGAGGTGGCCAACGTGGATCGGTGGGGCCGGCGGCGCTTGGCCTTTCCGGTCAAGAAACATACGGACGGCCAATACGTCATTTTCACCGTCCTGGCGGACTCCAACGTCGCGTTGCGGGAACTGGAACGCCGGGTCAGGGTCAGCGACTCCATCATCCGTTTCCTCGCCATTCGCGTCGACTTGGAGCGTAAGCGCGCCGAAGGCAGAAAAAAGAGAAAGGAACGACGCAAGACCGAGCCGGAGGCACCCGCACCGGCCCAAGGGTCCGCGTCCCGGGAAGCGAGCCATGCCTAGAAGACGCAGGTATTGCAAGTTCTGCGCCGACAAGATGGAATACATCGATTACAAGGACGTGCGGATGCTGAATCAGTACGTGCCGGAACGGGCCAAGATTTCGCCCCGCCGGCTCAGTGGCGTCTGTGCGCCGTGTCAGCGGAAGTTGAAGCGGGCCTTGAAGCGGGCTCGCCACCTGGCCCTCCTTCCCTACGTCTCGGATTGATCTCCGCCCACTGTTATTCCACTGAGGGGCACGACCATGGAACTGATTCTGGTGGGGGACGTCGAGCATCTCGGGCGGCGCGGCGATGTGGTCCGCGTGGCCAAGGGCTACGGACGAAACTATTTGCTGCCCAAGGGGCTGGCGCTGCTTTCGACTCCGGCCAACCGGAAGCTGGTGGAGTCGCAGAGGCTGGCCCAGGCCCGAAGGCAGGCCAAACACAAGGCGGAAGCCGAACTCCTGGCCGAAGAATTCTCGCGCCACCATGCGGTGTTGAGCCGGCGGGCGGGA
Organism: Acidobacteriota bacterium; assembly: GCA_028874215.1. Classification (NCBI taxonomy): domain Bacteria; kingdom Pseudomonadati; phylum Acidobacteriota; species Acidobacteriota bacterium. Next base: position 103,857 of record JAPPLF010000108.1, on the reverse strand, counting down.
GACACGGGAGTGCTGTTCGGCTCGGTGACATCGAGGGATGTCTCCGACCTGCTCTCGGCCAACGGGATCGAAGTGGATCGCCGCAAGATCCTGCTGGAGCACCCCATCAAGAGCATCGGCAACTACCGGTTGGACATCCGCTGCCACGCCGAGGTCACGGCCCAACTCCTGGTTTCCATCGTTCCGGAGGAAGACGATCCGGTCGAGCGGCTGAAACGGCAGGATGACGAGTCCAACCGGTTGGTGGCCGAGTTGGAGTTCCTGGTCGACGAGATGAAGGCAGCCGAAGTCGAAACTCCCGACTCGGATTCCGGCTGACGAGGGGCGTCCTGAACGTCCGGAGCCGCGACAGTCGCGGGCGGCTCGTTATTCACCTTCCGAATCCGGGGCCTAGCCCAATATAATCCGGCCACATGAATTCCTCCTCCCTGGAGAAGACTCTCCCCCACAGCGCCGAAGCGGAACGGGCCGTCCTGGGGGCGGTGCTGCTGGACAACCGGATATTCGACCAGGCCGCCGAGTTGCTGGTCAGCGAAGACTTCTACCTGGAAAGCCATCGCCGCATCTTCGACACCATCGTCACACTGGCCGGAGCCTCCAAGGCCGTCGACATCCTGACCCTGCGGGAGGAATTGACACGGCGGACCGACCTGGACGCGGTGGGAGGCGTTGCCTATATCGCCTCCCTGGTGGACGGCGTCCCCCGTGTCGCCAACATCGAGGACTACGCACGCATCGTCAAGGAGAAGGCCGTCCTGCGAAAGCTGGTCCACTCCGCCAACGACATTCTGAATCGCAGTTTCTCCGATGAAGAGGATCCCGGCCTCCTCCTGGAGGAGGCGGAGAAAGCCATCTTCCAGATCGGCCAGGAGAGATCCCGCACCGGTTTCGCTCCTCTGCAGGAACTCCTGTCGTCAGCCTACAAGCATGTGGAAAATCTACATTCGCGACAGGATGAGGTCACCGGAGTCCCCACCGGTTTTACCCAGTTGGACGGGATGTTGTCAGGCCTTCAGAACTCCGATCTCATCATCATCGCGGCGCGGCCCGGTTTGGGAAAGACCAGTTTGGCTCTGAACATCGCTCAGTATGTTGCGGTCAAGAAGCAGAAGGTAGCTGGAGTGTTCAGTCTTGAGATGACTTCTCAACAATTGGCCTTGCGGCTTCTCTGCTCCGAAGCCCGGGTGGACAGCCACAAGATGCGCTCCGGCTTCCTTTCCAAGAGAGAATGGACCGATCTGGCAGGTGCGGTGAGCCGCCTTTCCGAGGCCCGGCTCTTCATCGACGACACTCCCGGCATTTCCCTGTTGGAGATGCGTTCCAAGGCCCGCCGGCTGGCGTCGGAACAGGGGCTGGATCTGCTCATCGTGGATTATCTCCAACTGATGTCGGGAGAGCTTTCCGGGCGCCGTCGGCACGAGAATCGGCAGCAGGAAATTTCAACCATCAGCCGCTCGCTGAAGGCGCTTGCCAAGGAGTTGAGCGTGCCTCTGATCGCCATTTCCCAGTTGAGCCGGGCCCCGGAGCAGAGACGTGGGAACCACCGTCCTCAACTCTCGGACCTGCGAGAGTCCGGTTCGATCGAACAGGACGCCGATGTGGTCATGTTCATTTACCGGGAGTCCTACTATAAGAAAGACGAGGATTTGGACGAGGACGATCGTTATACGGAGATTATCGTCGGCAAGCAGCGGAATGGGCCTACCGGGACCGTGAAGCTGGTGTTCCTCGAAAAGTTTACGCGGTTCTATACTCCGGAGACGGCTTTAAGCGGGAGCGAGCCTGCCGGATCGGAAGCGGCGCCGTTTTAGCCACGGGTTGCTGATAGAATTTCCGCAATGGTCCCAGCCCCGCTCAAGCACTTGCACGTCTGCAGCGAGTGCGGATTCCAGAGTCCCAAGTGGTTCGGCCGTTGCCCCTCCTGCGGTGACTGGAACGCCCTGGTGGAGGAAAAGGTCTCCACTTCGGGCAAGTCCAGGCCGGCCGTGCCCGCGCACGCGTATGCGGAGATTCAGGGCCGCGGGCTGCAACGAATGAACACGGGCAACCCGGAGGTCGACCGGACCCTGGGCGGAGGAATCGTGCCCGGTTCCCTGATTCTTTTGGGAGGAGAGCCGGGTATCGGCAAGTCGACCCTCCTGCTTCAAGTGGCCGAGAGCCTCTCGAACCGGGGCCGTCCCGTCCTCTATGTGGCGGGGGAGGAGTCTGTCGAGCAGATTCGACTGCGCGGTGACCGATTGCAGGTCAAGGGAACGCGCCTCTACTTGCTGGGAGAGACCTGCCTGGAGCGAATCCTTGAGCAGATCGAGAGCCTCCGGCCGTCGGTGGTGATCGTGGACTCGATCCAGACCGTGTTCAGCGAGGCGACCGAATCCATCCCGGGAAGCGTCAGCCAGATACGGGACTGCGCCGCCGAGCTTCTGGTCTTCGCCAAGAGGGAAGGCGTTCCGGTCCTTCTCATCGGGCATATCACGAAAGACGGGGCCCTGGCCGGACCCAAGGCGCTGGAGCACATCGTGGACGTGGTGCTCTATTTCGAGGGGACTCGCCACCGGAACGAAAAGATCGTCCGGGCGGTCAAGAACCGATTCGGTCCGTCCAACGAATTGGGAATCTTCGAAATGTCCAGCCGGGGACTTCGCTGTGTCGAGAATCCTTCCCGGCTGTTCCTGTCCCAGCGCAGCGAGCGGGTTTCGGGATCCGCCGTCACCTGCACCATGGAAGGTTCGAGGCCGGTTCTCGTGGAAGTCCAGGCGCTGGTCAGCCAGAGTGGCTTCAGCGCCGCCAGGAGGATGACGGACGGAATCGATGCCAACCGGGTGGCATTGCTCCTGGCCATGCTGGAGAAGCGCCTGGGACTGGATCTTCTGGGCAGCGACGTCTACATCAACGTCGCCGGCGGATTCTCCCTGACCGAGCCGGGAGTGGACCTGGCCATCGTCGCGGCCATCGTGTCGAGCCTGGGAAACCACCCGCTTCCCGAATCGACGGTGGTCTTCGGAGAAGTCGGCCTCGCAGGCGAGATCCGGGCCGTCAGCTTCCCGCAGAATCGGGTCAAGGAAGCGTCGATGATGGGCTTTCGAAACCTGATCCTGCCCGCCAACAGCCTGCCTCTGAGTGAGACGGTTCGCGGGGTCTCCCTGCGGGGCGTGGCCACGGTCGGCCAGTGCCTCCAGGCGATCGCTCTCCCGGGAATCGGGCCTTGATCGGACTGATTCTGGCGGCTGCCGGCAGCGGCTCCCGATTCGGCTCCCCGACCCCGAAGCAGTTTTTGAGGATGGGGGGCGAGCGCCTGTACCGGCTGGCCTTGAACCCCTTCCTGCCTTTCCTGGACGAGGCGGTGATACTGGTGCCGGAAGACTGGATCGAGACGGTCCGGCGAGAGTTGTCGGCCGGCGCTGTCAAAGGCCGGGAGTGGCGCGTGGCCGCGGGTGGCCGCCACCGGCAGGACACCGTGTCCCGGGGTCTCCAACTGCTCTCTCCCGGCGTGGAGATCGTCCTGGTCCACGATGCGGCCCGGCCCTACGTCGATGCCCGGCTGATATCCCGGGTGATCCGGACGGTGCGCCGGGGGAAGGCCGCGGTTCCGGTCCTGAAGATTCGGGACACGGTGAAGGAGGTGGTTTCGGGGCGGGTGGAGGGAACCCTGGAGCGTGAGCGCCTGGGTCTCGCCCAGACGCCGCAGGGATTTCCGGCCGAAATCCTCAACGAGGCCCTCCGGCAAGCCGGACGGGACCACTTCTACGGGACCGACGAGTCCTCCCTGGTGGAGCGCATCGGAGCGGAGGTTCAGGCGGTGGAGGGAGATCCCAGGAACCTCAAGGTCACATTCGAGGGGGATCTGTGAGCGTCCGCCCGTTTCCAGATGGTTTGAGAACGGATTCAGGGGAACCAGGGTACGGAGTGCAGGCATGACGGATGGATTTCGTGTCGGCCTGGGATTCGATTTTCACCCCTTCGGCCAGGACCGGCGCCTCCTGCTGGGTGGGGTCCGGATCCCGCACCCCCTGGGGTTGCGCGGGCACTCGGACGCCGACGCTCTGCTCCATGCGGTGATCGACGCCCTCCTGGGGGCTGCCGGGCTCAGGGACATCGGGACCTGGTTCCCCGATACCGATCCGGCATACCGCGACAGCTCCAGCCGGGTGCTCTTGCAGAAGGCGTATGGGCGAGTCCGGGACAAGGGATTCGCCCTCGTCAACCTGGACATCACGGTGCTGGCGGAAGCCCCCCGGATCCAGCCCCACGTGGACGCCATGAAAGCCAATCTGGCGAGGCTGCTTTCGGTGGAGACGGGACGGATCGGTCTCAAGGCGACCACAATGGAGGGCTGCGGTCCGATCGGCCGGGGCGAGGGGATCGCCGTTCAGGCGGTCGTCCTGCTGGTCCGATCCCAACGGGAAGCGTGATGGGAACGAGTGAGATCCTGCCGGTGGCCAGGGAAGCCGCACTGGAGGGTGGCCGGATCCTGCTGAAATACCTGGACTCCGGAGTGGAGGTATCCGCCAAGGGACCCAGAAACCTGGTGACGGAAGCCGATCTCGCCGCCGAGACCGCCATCATCGACATCATCCGGCGCCACTTCCCCCACGATTCCATTCTGGCGGAGGAATCAGGCGTTCATGGAGCGGGCGAGCGGCAATGGGTGGTCGATCCGTTGGACGGCACCACCAACTATTCGCACCGCTACCCCTTCTTCAGCGTTTCCGTGGCCTATCGGGTCGAAGGCCGGATCCAGGCGGGAATCGTCTACGATCCGGTGGCGGAAGAGCTCTTTTCGGCGACGGTGGGCGGCGGTGCGCAACTCAACGGCAAGTCTATCCGCGTGTCCGAACAAGCCGATTTGCGAAACGGCTTTCTCGCCACCGGATTCTCCTACGATTACCGGGAGATGGAGACGAACCTGAAACTGTTCACGCGAGTGTCCCGCAAGGTCCAGGCGGTGCGCCGGGATGGATCGGCGGCACTCGACCTCTGCTACGTCGCCTGTGGGCGTTTCGACGGCTACTGGGAGTTGAGCTTGAGTCCCTGGGACATGGCGGCCGGCTGGTTGGTGGTGGAGGAGGCCGGAGGAACGGTCAGCAATCTGAACGGTTCACCGTTCCATTTGGAGGAAAGAACGGTGCTGGCCAGCAATGGCCGGATCCACCAGGATCTGGTCGAAATGCTGCGGCCCGAATGATCCGGCCGGACGAGTGAAGCGTGGACCAGGAGTTGCCGAGGCGACCCGGCCGGTGGCCTGATCCGACTCGAGACCGGCATTCTGTGCGAGGCGGAATCGCGACGGTCGCGCGGCCCGGATACGGTCGCTACCGGCCGGTCGTCCGGTTCGCAAAAAGTCGCCATGGGCTGCTAGACTGAATTGAGATGAGAGTTGCCGTCGGGAGCACTCGGCCCGCCAAGGTGAATGCCGTAAAACAGATCTGGGAACGGCTTGAGGACAGATTGTCTCGCGGGATCGACGATGGCGTCGACTTTCTCTGCTACGACGTCCCCACCGACGCCCCAAAAATCCCCACGACCTCGGCAGACCTTTCCTGGAGCGCGCTGAGCCGCGTGGATCATCTCATCATGCAGTTGAAGCGGGAATGGAGCGAGGCCGACTTCTACGTCGGGCTGGAGGAAGGATTTAACGTGATCGCTTCCTCGGGGGCACGGCGGCAGGTCGTCCTGGAAAGTTGGGTCTACGTGTCCGACGGTCTCAACGGCTATTTCGGCCACGGCAACGGGATATCGGTTCCGCCTCAAATCGCCGATCCGGTGATCGATCGAGGCATCGAGCTGGAGATCGTCATCGACCGGTTTTGCCGGGCTCGGCAACTGCAATCCGGACAGGAAGGCTGGATGCTCCTGAGCCAGGAACTCCTGAACCGGGACCAGTCGTACGCCCTGGCTCTCACCGCGGCGTTCGCCCCCTTCTACAACGCCCACGTGTACGGGTAGGAGGGGGGACATTCCTGTCCCCCGTTTTTTCTCCGCATTCCATCGGGGGTCTCTTCTATTTTCGTTCCCTCGGCGCTTGACCGTTACTCTGGCGTTCGGCGGCAAGAAAGCCGCCGCTCCCCTCAGCGTGTTCCGGACAGGCTCTCCTTGACGCGGACGGCCAGCTTTTCTCCCAGGAAGGGGACCAGTTCTTCGGTGGTGGCCCGCCGGATCCGGTTGACGCTGCCGAAATTTCGCAACAACCGTTTCTTCCGTTTCTCGCCGATACCGCGGATCTGGTCCAGCTCGGAACCGAAATCCCGAATCGAGCGGCGCTTGCGATGGTAGCTGACCGCGAAACGATGCGCTTCGTCCCGGATCTCCTGAATCAGATGCAACAGGGGTGAGCCCCGGTCCAGGATGACGGCCTCCTCCCGACCCTTGACGAAAACGTGCTCCTCCCGCTTCGCCAAGCTGATCAGCGGGGTGTCTTCGACCCCCAGCTCCGACAGTGCCTGATATGCGCTGTGCAGCTGTCCCTTACCGCCGTCGATGAGGATCAACTGGGGAAGGGTCTGTTTTTCGTCCAGCAAACGCCGGTATCTCCGGCGGACGGCTTCCTGCATGGCCGAATAGTCGTCGGGGCCGGACACGGTCCTGATCCGGTATTTCCGGTACTCTCCACGCTCCATGCGCCCGTCCAGGCAGACCACCATGGAAGCGACCGTCTCGTCTCCCTGGATGTTGGAGACGTCAAAGGCCTCGATGCGGGCGGGAGTCTCCTCCAGGTCCAGGAGAATCCGGAGTTCCTCCAAGACCTTCAACCGGGCGGTCCTCAAGACTTTGAAACGGCGCTCGAATGCCACCTTGGCATTGCGTTCGACCAGCAGCAGGAGATCGTGCTTGTGCCCCCTCCGAGGCACCAGGATGCGCACCTGCCGCCGTTGTCCCTCGGCTCGCCTCTTGTCGAGCCAGCTCCGAATCAGCTCCTGGTCTTCCGCCTCGGCGGGAAGATAGATCTCCCCGGGAACGAAGCCTGAGTTCAGGTAGTACTGCTGGAGAGCATCCCGGAGAAAACGAGCGGGATGAAAATACTCCAGGTCCTCCCAATAGAATTCCCGTTTCCCGACGATTCTGGCGTTCCGCATGGTGAAGAGTTGGAGGGCCAAACGGGGCCCCTCCCGGTAGTAGGCGAAGATGTCCACATCGGACGGCCCGCTCAGAATCATCTTTTGCTTCTCGTTGAGCTCCCGGACCATGCGGATGCGATCGCGGTAGAAGGCCGCCGTCTCGTACTGCTGTTTCTCGGAGGCGGCGAGCATCCGGCGAGTCAGGTTCCGAAGCAGCTCTTCGTTCTTTCCCTCCAGCAGAAGGATCACGTCCCTGACCGCCGCGGTGTACCGGGACTGGGAGCAGAGGCCCGCCACGCAGGGACCCAGGCAACGTTTGATGTAGTACTCGAGACAGGGACGGTCCAGCCGGCCGTCGATCTCCATGTCGCAGGTTCGGAGCAGGAAGTGGCGATTGATGATCTTGATTGTGTTGCGGGCAAGAGAGGCCGGCAGGAATGGCCCGAAGTAGAGGGCTCCGTCTCGCAGCTTCCGCCGCGTGAGCAGGACCCGGGGAAAGTCTTCGTTCACCGTCAGCTTCACCAGCAGGAAGGATTTGTCGTCCTTCAGGTTCACATTGAACTTGGGCTTGTGTTTGCGGACCAGGTTGCTCTCCAGGATGAGAGCTTCCACTTCGGTGTCGGTGACGATGAATTCGAGATCGCGGATCTGCCGCTTCAGGACCTCCGTCTTCTGGTCCCAGGAGCGGCTGGATTGGAAGTAGGAACGCACCCGGTGCCTGAGGCTCTTGCCCTTGCCGATGTAGAGGATGCGCTGCTCGGCATCCCGGAACAGGTAGACGCCGCACTTGTCGGGAAGGTGCCCGAGCCGGGCCTCCAGAACCTCCTGGTTCATCAAGCGGAATTATAGCAACCGGTGGGGGAGGACCTGGTGCCTGGAGGGTCGCTAGCCCAGCGTTTTCGTGGGAATTTCCCGATCCCAGCCGTGGCGCAGGACACGGACCTGGACCCGCTGTCTGCCGAAACGCTTGGCTTCATGGTAGTCGGGAACGTAGATGTCGATGATTTCGCCCTTGATTGCGGAACCGGTGTCCAGAACCCTGTAGATCCCGCTGTAGCTGCCGGCCCTCACCTGGATGACCGATCCCAGCGGAATTCTGGATGGATCGGCGGCTACGATGCCCCGTTTGACGCGGACGCCGGAACGGGTCACCCCCTTGAGGCAGTAGGCGGTGGCGACAAAGACGCGATATCCGGAATCACGCGGTCCCACGAACCGCTCCGGGAAAGCCGGGTCCCGCCGGTCACTTCCCAGCAGTCCTCCCGCCGCGGGATCCGTCAGCAGACCGATCCCGGCGGAGGCGCCAAGCGCCAGTGTGGCGGACAAAATCAGGACAATTTTCCCGACTCGACTCATTCCGGAACCTCTCTCCGATCTCCGGGCCGCCCATTTGACGAAATTCCTGCGCTCCCTGTCAATCCCTTCAAGCGAAATTTAGACAGCGGATACTCGAAATAGTTTCAATTTCGCCGCAAGCTTGGCCAACCCGGCCCCGGCAGGCGGCCAGGACGCGCATTGCGGGCGCATCGTTGAACAGAGCTGGCAAGCGGCTTCAGAGCCCCCCGGAAGCGTTTGTGACTCTTTCGGAGATTGTGTTACTTTAGCGACCCATGAACCTGCCGAACGGCCTCACGGTTACGCGAATTTTTCTGGTGCCCCTGCTTCTCGTCGTGCTGCTGACGGGGAAGTTCAAGGACCGGGAATTGTGGGGATTCATCGTGTTCCTCGCCGCGTCGGCGACCGACTATTTCGACGGCTATCTGGCGCGTAAACGGCTGCAGGTGACCACACTGGGCAAGCTCCTGGATCCGGTGGCGGACAAAGTGCTCATATCGGCGGCCCTGGTCGCGCTGGTGGAGTGGGGAGTTGCCTCCGCTTGGATGGTGATCCTGGTCATCGGCCGCGAGCTTGCCGTAACCGGACTCCGAAGCATCGCCTCGGCTCAAGGCGTCACCATCGACGCTTCCCCATTGGGAAAGGCCAAGATGTGGACCCAGGTGCTTTGCGTGAGCTGCCTGATTCTGGGACAACGGGATTCCGCCTGGCTGGCCAGCGCCGGACAATACCTGCTCTGGGTGGTGGTGATTCTGGCCTGCGCTTCCATGGTCGAGTACTTCCACAGGTTCTGGGGCCGAATCGACGGCGGCGGCGACTCCGGTCCGGCCGTGAACGGGTGACTTGGACCCCCATGCCCAAACTCTGTCTTGCCCTGGGCGAGGAATCACCGGCACGCCTGTTGGACAAGATTCATCGATATGCGGGCCGGGTGGCCCTCATCGAATGCCGCCTGGACAGCCTCGCGCAACCTCAGGTCCCGCCCCTGCCGGCCGACACCGGGACCGAGTTCATCGCCACTTGCCGTCCCCCGCGCGAAGGGGGCGGCTACACGGGGCCGGAAGCCGATCGATTGAACCTGCTCCTGGAGGCCGCACGGAGCGGATTCCATTGGGTCGACGTCGAACATGACGTCCAGGAACTCCCGCCGTTTCCCGGCACGACACGCCTGATCCGGTCTTTCCACTCCTTCGACTCCTTTCCCGGAGATCTGAACCGGCTCTACTCCAGACTCGACGCCCTGGAAGGCGACGTGGTCAAGATCGCCGTGATGGTCTCCTCCACCCGGGAGTTGGTGACCCTGTTGAGCTGGATGGAATCGGTCCCCCAGGGGGCAGCCTACGTGCTCCTGGGCATGGGGGACTTCGGCCAGCCCTCCCGGGCCCTGGGTGCTTTCCTGGGGAACGCCTGGACCTTCGTGGCGGAGGAAGAGGGCGAGGGAACGGCTCCAGGCCAGTTCAGCCTGGAAACCGCCGTGGACCTCTACCGGCTCGACTCCTGGAATCAGCCTCCCGATCTGTATGCCGTTCTGGGGAATCCGGTGGCCCACTCCCGGTCTCCCTGGATCCACAACCGGCTCTTCAAGCGGCATGGGCTGGACCGCCAGCTCTACCTTCCGATTCGGCTGGACGAGCTGGAGCCGTGGTTCCGTTACCTGGAGGGCAGCCGGCTCTCCTTCAAGGGGTTCAGCGTGACGTTGCCGTTCAAGCAGGATGCCGCCGCCCTGGCATCCCGAGACACTGCCGCAGCGCCCGCAATCAACACGCTGGTGCGCAACGACGGCCGGTGGGAGGGCCTGAACACCGACTATCGCGGGTTCCTGCGGCCGCTTCTTTCCCGGGCCTCCATCCGCGGCAGAGAAGCGCTGATCCTGGGAAACGGCGGTGTCGCCCACACGGTGGCCGAGGCCTTGATCGCCCGGGGAGCGCGGGTAACGGTGGCCGGACGCAGTCCGGAACGGGTCGGACGGTTTGCGCGCTCGTACGGCTGTCCCCATACCGTCCTTCCGGACCTCCCCGCTTCCGCTTTTCTCTGCGTCAACACCACCCCGGTGGGCCAATCCCCGGACGAGGACGCCTCCCTGCTGGCCGAGCAGGACCTGCGGTTCGAGTGGGTCTATGACTTGGTCTACCAGCCGGAGGAGACGAAGCTCCTGGCGCTCGCGACCCGAAAGGGCATTGGAACCATTTCGGGAATGGAGATGTTCGTGGAGCAGGCGGCGCTCCAGTTCTCGGCCTGGACGGGCCGGGAGCCTGATCGGGACTCCATGCTGGAATTGGTCCGGAGCCACCCGCAGGATCTGGCGAGCGTCGGATGAGCTGGGATCCTTTCCAGGTCCGCGTTCCGGCCAGCACCAGCAATCTGGGACCCGGGTTCGATACTCTCTCGGCAGCCCTGAGCCTTTACCTGACCATCGGAGTGGAGCCCATCGAGGGAGTCGGAGTGGAGTGGCCTCCGGATTGGAGCCTGCCCCTTGAAGAAAACGTCCTGGACCGCTCCCTGAGGACCGCGTTCTCCAACTTGGGCGCCGGGCTGCCCGGGATTCGCCTCAGCATCGGCAACCCCATCCCCCTCACCCGCGGGCTGGGCAGCAGCGGCGCCGCCATCATCGCGGGAATCAAGATCGCGGAGCAGATCACGGGGGAACGCTTTTCCGACGGCGACGCCCTCCGGATCGCCTTTCCCCTGGAAGGCCATCCCGACAACCTGGCCGCCAGCCTGCTGGGCGGATGGGTCCTTTCCTGGACATCCGGTTCCCGGGTGCATTCCCTGCGATTGCGTTCCGCCCTGCGCTGCCGATTCGTCGTGGCCGTACCGGATCAGGCCATCTCCACACCCGAAGCCCGCGCCATCCTGCCCCGGTCCTACGATCTGGCCACCGCTGTGTTCAACATCCAGCGCGCCTCTCTGTTGGTGCATGCCCTTCACACCGGCGAGGCCCGCCTTCTGCGGGAAGCGACGTTGGATCGGATCCACCAGTCATACCGGGCGAGCCTCGTGCCGGGACTTGATGAGGTGCTGGCCGGACCTCCCCCGGAAAGCGACTGGAGCGCCTCGCTCCTGGGCACCTTCATCAGCGGTTCGGGCTCCACCGTGATCGCCCTGGTGGCCGACCGGGAAGCGGAGGTCGGCGCCTGGATGGTCCGCACTCTGGCGGCGGCAGGGACCCGCGCCCAGTTCCGGGTCTTGGACCTGGACACGCAGGGGGCCCGGGTCGAAAAATCGGGTTAGTCCGGTTCAGCGCTACTTGGGGTCACCGTTCCAGGTCAGTCGTGAGACGACCCAAATGGTGCAGCCTGAGACGATCACCGAGGGGATCAATTCGTAGGCGACGGAGGAAAGGGCCTCGATGTTGCGCCAGACCAAGCTGGTCCCGGCGCCGATCAGAATGCCCGCCAGACACCCGGCTCGCGTCATTTTCCGATAGAAGAGGGCCATGACCAGGGGCGCGGTGAAGCAAGCGGAGAGTCCACCCCAGGCGTACAGGACGAGCTGATAGACGGTGGCCTCCGGATCCCAGGGATCGGTGGAGAGAGCCAGTGTCAGAGCGCCCGTTCCCAGTCCGATGGTCACCACTCTCGATATCTTGAGCAGTTCCCGTTCCGATGCCTGTTGCCGGAAGATGCGCTGGTAGACGTCCCGGGTCATGGAGCTGGCGGCGGAAAGCAGGAAGCTGTCGGCCGAGGACATGATGGCGGCCAGCGTGGCCGAGACCAGGATTCCGGCGACCCAGGGATCCAGAACCTGGCGAGCCATCATGGGCAGAACCTGCTCCACGTTGAAGATCAGGGCGGAATCCAGGCGGGACTGCACCGTCTCTGCGGCGGCGAATCGATACCAATAGTGGGCGGTCAGCCCCAGAAGCACGGCTCCCGAAACGGCCAGCAGGTTCCAGCAGACGGACACCATGAAAGCCGTCTTCAGGTGGGCGACCTTCCGCACCGCCATGTAGCGGGCGCTGATGTGAGGCTGACCCACATAGCCGACCCCCACTCCGGCGTCCTCGAAGAGAAAGGTGAACAGCACCAGCCCCGTCAGCCCCGCGAACCAGTGATCCAGGTTGGAACTGGCGGTTCCGGGCATCTCGGAGGAGACCTGGGAAAGGTGCCCCATGAGCGCATTCCAGCCGCCCACTTTCGCCAGGCAGATCAGGGGCAGCATGGTGAGGGCCAGCAGCATCATGAATCCTTGAAGGAAGTCGGTCCAGGCAACGGCCCGGAATCCTCCCAGCAGCGTGTACACGATGATGATGATGGCAGCCAGCAGCGTGGCTTCCGGGTAATCGACGTAGTCCAGAATGGCCGACATGGCCTTGCCCGCGGCCACGAATTGGGCCCAGAGGTAGATGAGCATGAAGACCATGATTCCCAGGGTGGCTACCAGTTGAACGGCGTACCCTCCTTCCTTGGCGAACCTCTTTTCAAAGTACTCGGGCAAGGTCAGGGCCCGCAGCCGCTCCGTCTGCCGCCGCAACCGCTTGGAGACCGACAGCCAACTCACCGCGTCCCCCATGACACAGGCCAATCCCACCCAGATGGCGGCGAGTCCGTAGGTGAACGCGCGAGCGGGGATTGCGATCAGCAGCCAACCGCTCATGGCGGAGGCTTCGGCAGACAGTGCGGTGACGAACGGCCCCATGGAGCGGTCGGCCAGCAGGAACCCCTTCAGGCTCTTGATGAAACGGGACGCATAGAGGCCCAGCCCCAAGAGGACCACCAGATAGAGGACGAAGGAGAGGATCATCCGATTCGGTTCCCGTAGGAGAGGGGCAACTTTAACAGCCCGTGGCAAAAGTCGTCACGGCAGTCGACCGGATCTCCCTTCCCGCCGACAACGGCGGCGAACGATCAGCGGGTGTTGTTCCGGTCACTTCCAGGACGATAGAATCCGGGCCGGACGGAGGCTCCGCCTCCAAGGACGCACGCATTCATGGATCCCCCAAGACTCCCCCGCCAAGCCCGGTTGGTCATTATCGGGGCCGGCGTCGTGGGCTCCAGCGCCGCCTACTACCTGACCCGTTACGGTTGGGACGATGTGGTCGTTCTGGATCAGGGGCCTCTGTTTCAGGTCCTTGGGTCCACCTCCCACGCTCCCGGACTGGTCTTCCAGACCAATCCTTCCCGGACCGTCTGCAAGCTGGCCCAGTGGACCGTCCGGCTCTACCGCGAACTGGGTTCCCAATCGGAAGCTTCCTGCTTCTATCCGGTGGGAAGCATCGAAGTCGCCGGCAGCCTGAAGCGGCACCGGGACCTGAAGCGGCGTGCCGGTCTGGCCCGCTCCTGGGGATTGCCGGCCCGGATCCTGACTCCGGAAGAGGTCGGATGCCTCGTTCCCCAGATCGATTCCCGGCGGATATACAGCGGTTACCACGTCCCTTCCGACGGTCTGGGAAAGGGGGTCCGCATCTTGAAGGCCCTGGCCCGGGAGGCCGGGAGCCGGGGCGCGCTCTTCATGCCCGACGCCAGGGTCACCTCCATCGAATCACGCGATGGCAGGGTGACGGCAGTGGTCTGCAGCCAAGGCCGCATTGAAGCCGGGAAGGTTCTTCTCTGCGCGGGAATCTGGGGCCCGCGAGTCGGCAGGATGGCGGGGGTTCCCGTCCCCATGCAGCCCATGCAGCACCTTTACGCCCGGACCGGTCCCCTGCCCGCGCTAGCCGGAGCCGGCGACGAGGTCACACAACCGATCCTCCGGCACCAGGATCGCTCCATGTACTCCCGGCAGGACTTCGACCGCTATGGCGTGGGCTCCTACCGGCACGAGCCGCTGCCGGTGGACGTCGAGTCATTGGGTCCGGATCCGTCGGGTGCTCCCCAACCGGCGCTCCGTCCTTTTCCGTCCCACCACTTCGACAACGCCTTGGCCGACTCCAGGGAACTGTTCCCCTGCCTGCGGGAGGCATCGTTCCCCTTCCGCCTCAACGGGATCTTCGCCTTCACCCCCGACGGCCAGTCATTGCTGGGACAATCCGCCCATCTCGAGGGCTTCTGGCTGGCGGAGGGAGTGTGGCTGACTCACGGCGGCGGCGTGGGCCGGGCCATCGCCCAGTACATGGTGGAGGGTCTTCCCCCGTTGGACCTGCGCGACCTGGACTGCAATCGCTTCCACGCCCATGTCCCCAGCCGGCCCTATGTCCTGGCTCGAGGACGAACGCAGTACCGCGAAGTCTACGACGTCATCCACCCCAACCAACAGATCGAGCGTCCGCGCCGGCTACGACTGAGCCCCTTTCACCCGCGCCTGGAGGAACTGGGAGGGGAGATGTTCGAGAACGCCGGCTGGGAACGGCCCCAGTGGTTCGCCGCCAGCAAGCGCCTCCCGGCCCCTGAGGGAGGACTCGGACGACAGGGCTGGAGCGCCCGTTACTGGTCCCCCCTCATCGGCGCCGAGCATCGCGCCGCCCGGGAGCGGGTCTGCCTGTTCGATCTGACCCCCTTCACCAAGCTGGAGGTCGCGGGTCCGGGCGCCCTGGCCTCCCTCCAACACCTGGCCGCCAACCGGATGGACCGGCCTCCCGGCCGAATCACCTACACCTCCCTGCTGAACCGCCGCGGCGGGATGGAGGCCGATCTCACCATCACCCGGTTGGAGGAGGACCGCTTCTGGGTCATCACGGGAGCCGGGACGGGTATGCGCGATCTGGCCTGGCTCCGCCTCCATCTGGACCGGAAGAGCCGGGTCCAGATCCGGGACCTGACGTCGGCATGGTGCTGCCTGGGAGTCTGGGGTCCCGCCGCCCGGGAGCTGGTCCAATCCGTCAGCGAGAACGACCTGTCGAACCAGGCCTTTCCCTACCTGACGGCCCAGCGGATCTACGTGCGCCACGTGCCGGTGGTCGCTCTCCGTATCTCCTACGTGGGAGAACTTGGATGGGAACTCTACGTTCCGACGGAATACGGATTGCATTTGTGGGACACGCTCTGGGAGGCGGGTCAATCCCTGGGAGCGGCGGCAGCGGGAGGAGGAGCTTTCGAGAGCCTGAGACTGGAAAAAGGCTACCGGCTGTGGGGCGCCGACGTCCACACGGAATACAACCCACTGGAAGCGGGTCTCGGTTTCGCCGTGAGCATGGACAAGAAGGACTTTCTGGGAAAGGCCGCGCTGGAAAGGATCGAAACCGAAGGGGTGAGGCGGAAATGGTGCTGCCTCCGGCTGGAAGACCCCGATACGGTGCTCATGGGAGCCGAGCCGGTCCGCTTCGAGGCAAGCACTGTGGGCTACGTCACCAGTGCCGGTTACGGCTATACGGTTCAGGAGAACCTGGCGTTCAGCTATCTCCCCACAGAGGCCTCTCTGCCGGGAAGCCGCCTGGAAATCGACTATTTCGAGGAGCCATGCGCAGCGACGGTGGTGTCCATTCCCCGTTACGATCCCAAGAACCGAAAACTGACTCGATGACGCCAGCCGGGTCCGGATGAACGAACGGCACATATTCGCCGGCTTGGACGGCGCTCCGCGCAGCCGGAAGCCCCGGTCGTCGGGTCTGACCATGGTCGTGGATTGGGGCCTTGGCGCCGGCCACCAGAACGACCTGGCCGCCACCGCGGCGCCCTACATCGACTTCGCCAAGATCGCCGTCGGTCTGTCGCGTCTGCTCACGGGTGCAGTCCTGGTCGAGAAGATCGAGGCCTACCGGGCTCACCGGATCGAGGCTTTCCCCGGCGGCCAGTATCTCGAGTACGCCCAGGTCCACGGGAAAGCCGATCTCTACCTTCCGGCCTGCCGAAGGGCCGGATACCGCTGGATCGAAGTCTCCAACAACGTGGCCGACGTCCCTTTGGAATGGAAGGTCCGGGTCATCGAGGAAGCCGTGTCCGGATTCGGGATGGGCGTCCTGGGGGAGGTCGGCAAGAAGGAGGGCCTCTCCCACGGTCCCAGCTTTCCCGACGACGCCAGGGCCTGCCTGGACGCCGGCGCCAGCATCATCCTGCTGGAGGCCGCGGAGCTGGTTCACGCCGATGACGCGACCTGTCGCGAGGTCGACGAAACGGTGGCGGCCGTCGGTCTCGATCGTGTCATGTTCGAACTCCCCGGACCCTGGATCCCCGGTGTCGCGTCGCACCACATCCATCGGATGCGGCGCGACCTGGTGGATCGATTCGGCCCCGAAGTGAACGTGGGGAACGTGATGCCGGACGACCTGCTGTCGCTCGAGGCTTATCGGCGAGAACTCGGCATCAACGCCGGCAAGGGACCGGCGTCCTGAAACCGGCGCACGTGACGCCGGTCAACGCTCCGGCAGCTCGACGGCCCGGATGTTCTTGAAGTCCAGGTTCGTGGTGGGATCGTGGGCCTGAAGGCTGACCACACCGGGAACCAGCCGGGCTTGGCGCCGGGCATTGTTGCCGGGCGGCCGCGGGTCTTCCCAGTCACTGGTCTGGACGCCGTTGACCCAGACCGCCAGATGGCGGCCATGGGCGATGACCGTCTTGTAGAAGAACTCTCCATCTTCGGGAATGACTTCGCGGGCCGGCACGTAGAAATAGAGTCCCCCCGTGCCGAAGTCATGGGGTTGCGTGCGATCGCCGTTGCGGAACTCGTTTCGGATCTGGGACTCGTACCCGCTCCAGAAGACCCCCTTCTCCCCCCGGAAGAAGACGCCGCTGTTGGGATGGTGGCCGGCGTGGGGCGGGTTGGTCCGGATCGCCAGTTGCAGCACCAGGTTCTTGAGTTCCTTCTCGGTCTCCAGTTGTCCGGCGCCCTTCTCCACGTGGAGGATCCCGTCCCTCACCGACCATTCATGCACGTCGTCCCGGTTGGGGCGATCGACCTTCCGCCAACCACTCAGATCCTGTCCATTGAAGAGCGGGCTCAACCCCAGCGGCTTGAGCTTGATATTGCGATACTCGATGGGCTTGTCCACGTTGTACTGCAGCCCGATCACGCCCACGGCATGCGACGAGTCATTGGCGTCCAGCACCTGCTTCCCGTTGAGCTTCACGACGAAACGGCTCCCCACGGCGCGAACCTCGTACCGGTTCCACTGGCCACCCTCGAACCGGGCGGGTTCCGCTTTCACATAGAAGACCAGGCTGCCTGTGTTGTAGCCCTGCGGCTGCCGGTTGTAGACCTGGAGTTCGTACCCGGTCTCGTGGGGCGGCCCCCTGCGGGCGGAGCGGAGAAAGATGCCGCTGTTCCCGTCCTCTGCGGTGCGAAATTCCAGGCTGAGCTCGAAGTCGCCGAACATGCTGGTCGTGCCCAGCCACCCATACCCGCCGCCGTCGGATCGGAGCACTCCGTCGTCCACCTTCCAGCGGGCGTCCCCATGCCATTCCCAGCCGTACTCGGTCTTGCCGTCCCAGAGCAGGATCCATCCCGCCGCGGCCTCCTCCGAGGTGAGGGTGTTGTGGTCCGAGGCGAATGCCGAAAGCGGCATCAGCAAGAAGGCCAAGATGCAAATCAGAATAGGCATGGCGTTTCTCCAGTTCCCGGCACCCGAAGCTCCGACGATGGGTATCGCGACACAAGGTGCATCTCCCAAGGTTTCCGTTCCCTCGAACTTGACCGTTCCGTATAGTACAGCGAAATCCCCTTCGATCCAGTTGCCGACTCCAACTCCCGGCACCAACAAAACGGCGGCATCCCTCCCTGCCCCACTTGAATTCGATATTCGTATGGCCCTGGTTTCGCTGTGCTAGACTCGGCGCCGGTGGCTTTGAAACCACAGCCTGATCACAGGATCTACTTGGCCGTTTTGCGCCGTATGACCGCCCGGCAGCGGCTGGCCAAGGCGTTTGAAATCTCCGACAATGTCCGGCAACTTTTTCGTGACGGTTTACGTCGCAGGTTTCCCGATCTGTCCGAAGAAGAATTTCAGCAACTCTATCTGAATCGACTTTCTCTGTGTCACAACAGGAATTACTGACCAGGGTCGTGATGGAGACGGAGTAACGACTCGGTGGCCTGGAGCCGGTTCAGGCAACAGGTTCATCCCACTCGCGAGAAAACGGCGTGGATAGGCCCAAGGTCATTCTTCTGGCAACCTGGGGTATCCATGACGGTGGTCATGGCGAGTCGGCATTCAGAAATCCGTCAGCCCTGGCTTCGGACCATGAAGGGAACCTCCTGGTCGCCGACACCGGTAATCACCGAATCGTGAAGCTGGACCGGAACGGCCGCCGGCTCTGGTCCGTCGGTGCACAGGACTCGTCCGGGAGGCCCCGGCGCGGCACGGCCCAGTCGGAATTCGACAGTCCCCAAGCCATCGCGGTGGACCCCCGGAACAACGTCTACGTCGCCGACAGCCGGAACTGCCGGGTCCAGAAATTCTCGCCGGAGGGCGGCCTGCTGACTCTGTTCGGGAGCTGGGGAAACGCGCCGGGACAATTCGGTGGAGATGGACCTCTGGGGATCGCCGTCGACGAGCAGGGCCGGGTGCTGGTCAGCGACAGCCATACCGCCGAAGGCGGCAACCACAGGGTCCAGATCTTCACTCCCGCCGGAGATTACCTGGAGCACTTCGGAAGCTACGGCACCGGGCCCCGGCAGTTCGGCGGCGCGGCTCCCATT
This sequence comes from Acidobacteriota bacterium, assembly GCA_028874215.1. Lineage (NCBI taxonomy): Bacteria > Pseudomonadati > Acidobacteriota > Acidobacteriota bacterium. The sequence goes on along the minus strand of JAPPLF010000108.1, from coordinate 84,961 downwards.
CGCCAGTACGGCTTCGATCACGGGCCCGGAATCGGTCCGGGTCCCATCGGACCCGCCGGCATCGCCGTCAACACCCAAGCCGGCCACCTGGCGGAAGAGCACCTCCGAGGCGGTATGGTCTTCGTTGCCGACTGCGACAACGATCGGGTGATCGGATTCCGGGGACCCACCGTTCCTCCCGTTCATATCGGCGCCGGCGAGATCTTTCGACCGCGCCAAGTGGCGGTGGACGGCAGCGGGCGGGTCTACGTCTCGGGAGTCCACATGCACGAACCGCCGATGGCGGTCCACGACCTGAACCGTCCCGGCCAATGGAGGTTGGAGGCCGAAGCCCGCTGGGTATCGGTGTTTTCGGCCTATGGGACTCCTCTGGGCAGGATCGGCCTGACCGAGACCCACGACCAGATGCGGCACCGTTACGGCGCCGGCCTGCACGCGCACGGATACGGTCTGGCTGTGGACCGGTTGGATGAGAGCATCGTCTACGTGCAGGGCGATCATCTGATCTTCAGCTACCGGGTGGAATGGTGACGGGCCCAGGAATCGAACTCCTGAACGCCTTCGGACCCAAGCAGGGCGGCCGCCTGCCGGGTCAGTTCCACAACCCCGAAGGGCTCGCGTCCGACAGCCGCGGCCGGATCCTGGTCGCCGACGAAACCAACCATCGCGTTCAGCGGATCAGCCCGGACGGTGAACCGTTGTGGTCGCTGGGAGCCGTCGGATCGGACGGGAGACCCCGCCACGGCACCGCACCGGGGCAGTTCTTCATGTTCCGGGGGATCGGAGTCGATGCGGACGACAACCTCTTCATCGGCGACTCCTGGAACAACCGGGTGCAGAAATTCGATTCCGGCGGTTCCTTCCGGATGATGTTCGGCAGCTACGGCAACGGTCCCGGTCAGTTCGGCGGGGCCGGTCCCAACGGCCTGGCCTTCGACGCCGACGGGCACATCTACGTCAGCGACACCCACACCTATCTGGGCGGAAACAACCGGATTCAAAAGTTCGATCATCGCGGCCGTTTCGTGGCGGCGTTCGGCGGACATGGCGAGAGAGCCGGCCAATTCGCCGGAAGATCACCGTTGAGGGGCCGCTACGGACACGAGACCGGCCGCGGCGCCACCTCTCCCGAGGGTCCGTACGGCTTGGCGGTGGGCCCCGCCAGCGGTGACCTCTATGCCTCCGATACCGAGAACAACCGCATCCAGGTGTTCGACCTCCAGGGAAACTTCCAAAGATCCATCGGCGACGGCGTGATTTTTCAGCCTCGCCAAATCTGCGTCGACAGCCGGGAGAACATCTACGCCGCCGGTTTCCACTGTCCCCCCGACGTCGGCGGAATCGGCCCGGTGGTTCCCGTCGGCCCTCAGCACCGATTCTTGTGGATTCTGAGCCAGAACGGAGATCTCCTGGCCACCATCACGGCAGACGACGCCGAGGGGCTGTTCGACCACTTGGGAGGCCGCCACCACGCCGTGGCCGTCAGCCGGGCGGACGAGGGGCTGGTCTTCATTCAGGCGGGACACCAGATCCTCAAGTTCCGGGTCCACTGGTAGCCTGGGAACGGGGGTTGTCAACCACCGATTCCGGGTCAGCGACCGACTCCCAGCTCCGTCGTTTGGAACGGCTCCAGGCTGTCGATGGCCTCCAGCGGCTGACTGTTCACGTCCCACTTGTACTGCCGCAGCATGATCCGGTCGCCCAGAAAGTCCGCCAGTGTGAAACCGTGCTCCTCCACCGGCGGGACCGTCTCCTCCAGGTCCAGGTGTGCCGGCGGTGTGGCGCCAATGCCGCGGACGACCGACGGAAAGCCTCGGATCGAAGTGCCGATGGGGCCGCTCAGGACCGCGGTCAACGGATTGTCCTTCAGCTCGAATTTCCCGGCGCGATGCATCCGCCCCACGCCGATGGCATGGAGGTCTCCACTGACCACCAGGGGAACCCGCGAGGGCTGGGCGGCGATCGCCCTGACCAACCGGTCGTGTTGCTTGAGCCATCCCGACTGCCAATAGGGTTTCGGAACCGCCGTCGTCAGGGCGCCCGCCTCCCGGTCCAGCACGTCCGGATACCATTCTCCCCATTTGCCCGCACTCCACCCGAAGGGGTTCGAGGGAGCGTGGATCAGATGCCGCACTTCGTTGGAGCCGGTGCGCTCCAGCAACCATTGCTCAACCTGACGTTCGACGAAGACTGCGGTAGGTCCTGCCAGACTCAGCGTCCGGCGCACGTCGTAGAGCAGAACCTCGGCGAGCCTCCCGTAGCGGATGGTCCCGAAGCTCTCGGACAGGTCGCCCCGGTCTCCAACTCCCGACCAGGGCAATCCCGCCGGACGCCGGACGTCGGGAAGAAACTCCGGATAGTAGAGCTGCTGGGTCGCCCGTGCCAACTGGAGCTGGAACCAGGGGATGGGGAAATTGACCAGCTCGTCGCTGGCGGCGTCATTCTCCCAGTGGTCGTGGTCGTCCTGCAAAAAGAACACCGGCGTCGACCTGAAGTCCACGCCGTACACCGGCACGATCTGCGGCCCGGCCGCCGCCTTCAGCGCCGCTTCGTTGCTGCCGCCGAACGGGGAAGCCGAAAAATCGAAGTTGGACTCCCGTCCGCCGGGACTGAGTTCCCCGACGCCGTCCCCCAACCAGGTGTGGAGATCCCAATACATGTGGTCGCCATTGGCCACGGCGGCATGCGGCCGGAGAGACAACGCGCGCCGAAGCAGCCGATTGCGGATGGCGGCGGGGAGAAACCCGCTCCGTTTGCCGATCCCCGAATAGCTCCCGCCCGGACCGCCCGCACAGGTGAAAAAGAGCAGCCGGAACCGCTCGGGGAGGGTATGGGGCGCCGGAAATGTCGAAAGCTTCCACGGTTCGCACAGCGCCCGTCCGTCACCACCCGCAAGGGAGAGGGAATACGGAGTATTCGGCTCGAGACCGATGGCGTAGAACTGCCAGAAAACGCCTGCCGTGTCGTTCATCCGGCCCGCAAACTCGGCAGATCCGATGCGCAGCTTGGGCGTGTCCGGCAACGGACCGTTGAACGAGACCTTCACCAGCATCCGGGAATCGCTGACCGTGGGAAGGAGATGGCGCACCCTGCCGGCGTCCCAATCCGGAGCCGGGGGCGGAACACTTTGACTCGCCATCAGAGGGAGCGGCAATCGTCCGAAGACGGCCGGTCCCATGGCGCCCGCCGTGCCGGCAAGGAATCGCCGGCGATCGAATTGAACCCTTCTCTTTCGCAACAACGGAACCCTTCCCCCAAAATGGACCGGGAGATCCTCAAGTTACCATAGCCGGGTCATGCTACTCTTTTCGCAGGACATCCATGAATTTCGACCGGTTCCTCCAACTTCTGCGAGAACTCGAGGCGCACCGGGTCGAATACGTGTTGGTCGGGGGAGCCGCACTCAACCTCCACGGGATCATCCGGGCTACCGAAGACATTAACTTTTTCGTTCGGCTGCAAGACGGGAACGTGGAACGCTTCAAGGCCGCGCTGAGGGCGGTCTGGAACGACCCTCAAATCGAAGAAATCAAGGCCTGTGAGATGGCTGACGCATACCCCGTCATCCGCTATGGCCCTCCAAATGGAGATTTTGCCATCGACTTGTTGTCTCGGCTGGGTACCGAATTCGCATTCGACGATCTCGATGTCGAGGTGGTCGAGTTGGAAGGGGTCAAGATTCGCCTGGCCACGGCTGCGACACTCCACCGAATGGAAGAAAGGGACGGTTCGTCCAATTGACAAGGCTGACGCAGCGGCGTTAAGTGAAAAGTTCAGCTTGGAGGACCAGTGTGCCGGTCACCAAATTCAAGGACCATGACGACGCGCGCCGTGCCCTATGGTCCGACTCGAATCATCCTCGCCTCGCCCACCGCATCCGGCGGCTATGGGAGTTTTCCCGCCGCTTGGCGCGACCCGTAGCGCCGAAAGGTGTTCAGTACTTTCCCTCTATCGAAGCGGCAAACCGGGAGAGGGATTCCCGGGCCAAGGGATCTGCCGGCTAAACCGGTCTCACTTGTTTCACTGGCCCGCCGGCACCGCGACCATATCCACCAACAGGGTGCGGTCCGGGATGCCGATGGTTGCCACGGAGATCTTGGATGCGGCCGGCGGCCGGGTCGGCTGATAGTACTCGGGCCGCAATTGGTTCAGCATCTGCGACGCCGGCCTGCCGGAGACGTAATAGGTCGCCTTGGCCAAGTGATTGAGGTTCGACCCGGCCGCCTCAGCAACGCGCTTCAACTCATCGAGGACCGAACGGACTTCGCTTTCCGGCGTATCTACAAGGCTGGCCACGATGCCACCGATGTAGATCAATTCGCCGGCGTGGACCCGCGCCACACGACTGTAGACCGGGGACGCCTGGTCACCGGGAGGCGTGATGTAGCTGACGGTCATTTCCTTCTTCTGCCGATCGGGCGCTGCCGCGATCAATTCGATCTCGGTGGCGCGTGACGGGGACGTCCACGCGACGTAGACCACCGGCGGCGAGGAGACGTTCCCGAAGGCTCGGTCGATTTCAAGTTGGACGGTCTCCCAATGGGACATGGGTTGAATGAAGGCCTTGACCTGCACCACGTCGGCCCGGGTGCTCCCCAGGTGCGCCAGCACGTCGAAGAGTTGCCGCATGGTCTCCGTCGTGGCTTCCGCCAGGGCGCCGGAACCCACGCGGCCGGATACGTAGAGTATGTCGCGGCCCGGCGGCATCACGGATGCCTTGTTGCCGAATCGGGTGACCGCGCCATCATTCATGGGCACGGCGATGACGGCGTCCGCGGCGACGGACGCGCCACCCGGAATCGGCGATGGAATCAGCGTGAGGGCGGGGCAGGCTTCGCGGGACCATGCCTGCTCGATTTCAGTTTCGATCCGGCGGATCAGACCAGGTTGGGGTTCGGCGACGTAGAGGTTCAATTTGGCCACGTCTGCAAGCGTCGACCCGTAATGCCGGGCAATGGCCTCGACCTGCGCGGCGATCCGGGAAATACCGGACGCCCCCTGTCCTGCCTCGGCTCCGACAATCATTCCAGTGTGCGCCAGTCCCGCTCTGCCGACCCGGATCGCACTGGGAATACCACTGCCGCCGATGGGAAACCGGGTGAGCTCTGCCGCCGTCACCTGAGAACAGGTCAGAAGCCATGCCGATGCGACGATCGAATTCAGTCTCCACATGAAATTGCCGGACTCACACAAGAAGCTGGGAGCCTGCCATTGGCGAGTCGGCTCAGATCGGCAACCGACCGGAGGGCCGCGACCGTTTTCGTTTCAGGGATCGTTTTCAGTTTCCCCATCCGGCAGGGCGAACGCCAGATAGCTGCCCCCCGACGGCGCCCCCGATTTGCCGCCTCCGGCGGCGATGACCACGAACTGGCGTCCCCCGGCCTGATACACGGCGGGAGTGGCATTCCCTCCAGCCGGAAGGCCGGCCTCCCACAACAGGCGGCCCGTGGCCTTGTCGAAGGCCCGGAATTTGCTGTCATGGTTGGTGGCCCCGATGAAGACGAGGCCGCCGGCGGTGACCACCGGCCCGCCGTAGTTCTCGGTCCCCGTGTTTCGGAGCCCCTGGGCGGCCAATTCGGGGAATTCTCCCAACGGAATCTGCCAGGCGATTTCTCCCCGGTCCAGATCGACGGCCGTCAGCGTGCCCCAAGGGGGCTCGACGCCCGGATATCCGTCCGGGTCCAACAGCTTGTCGTAGCCGGCGTGCCGGTAACGGAGGACCGGGTCCCGGGTTTTCCTCCCCTTTCTGCTCAGAGGAGCATCCTCGCCCTTCAGGAGATAGCGAGCCACCGCCTGGAGCTCGTCCGGTTCCAACTGGTGGAAACCGGGCATCCGGCCCCCGCCCTCGCGGATCATGCGGACGACCTCCTGCTCGTTCGAGTGATTTCTCAGGTGGACAAGAGACGGGAATTCGGGCGGAGTCCCCCGGAGGTCCGCCCGGTGGCAGCCGGCGCACCGGTCCAGGTACAGTTGCTGTCCGCCGAACGGTTGATCGGGCCGGGAGGTCTCCACCAATCGCAGGACCCACGCCATTTCGTTGGCATTCACGTAGAGCAGTCCGGTCTCGGGATCGAAGGCGGCCCCTCCCCAATTCGCTCCACCGTCGAACCCGGGGAAGATGACCGTCCCCTGGAGGCTGGGAGGGGTGAAGGGTCCTTCGTTTCGCAGGCTCCTCAACCACTTCAGGACGGCTTCATGCGCCTCCGGAGTACGGCGCGTGACCATCTCCTCGGTCAGCCGCTGCCGCGCAAACGGAGGCGGCTTCAGGGGGAAGGGCTGGGTGGCGGCGACCCGTTCCCCCACGACGTCGGTTTCCGGCGCCGGCCGGTACTCGATGGGGAACAGGGGAGTTCCCCGCTCCCGGTCGAATACGAAGACGTGACCCGACTTCGTGGTCTGCGCCACCGCGTCCACCAGCCGCCCGTCCCGCTTCACCGTGACCAGCGAGGGCTGAGCCGGAATGTCCCGATCCCAGAGATCGTGGCGGACGAACTGGAAATGCCAGACGCGCTCTCCGGTCGCGGCCCGGAGCGCGATGAGGGAATTGGCAAAGAGATTGTCGCCGTGGCGATTGGCGCCGTAGAAGTCGAAGGAGGCCGACCCCGTGGGGATGAAGACCATTCCCCTTTGCAAATCCACGCTCATGCCCGCCCAACTGTTGGCGGCTCCGGCATATTTCCAAGCGTCCTCCGGCCAGGTCTCGTAGCCAATCTCTCCCGGACGGGGAATCGTGTGGAAAGACCAGCGCAGCTCGCCGGAACGCACGTCGTAGGCGCGGACGTCGCCGGGCGGTGCCGGGAGACCCTCGCTCATGACGCTGCCCTGGATCAGGAGGTCCCCGTAGACCACGCCCGGCGTTCTGGCCCAGATTCGAAGAGTCTCGGTCGGACGCCCCAAGCCGACTCTGAGATCGACCCGCCCCGAATCGCCGAACCCTGGTATCAGCCGGCCGTTGCGGGCGTCCAGGGCATAGAGGTACGGCCCCTTGGTGGCGAAAATGCGCCCCTCCCGTTCATCCCCCCACCAAGCCAATCCCCGGAGGCGCCTCTGGGCGCGCGTGAATTCTCCGGGCAGCTCGACTCGCCAGATCAACCTGCCGGTGGCCGCCTCCAGAGCGAAGATTCGCAGTGTCGGCGTCAAGGCATAGAGAACATCGTCGATGACGATGGGATTGCACGGCATCTCCGAGTCTTCCGTGGCATCTCCCGTGTCGTGCGTCCAGGCCAACTCCAGCCGTTGAACGTTTCCACGATGGATCTGGGTCAATGCCGAGTAGCGGATGCTTTCGGCCGTGCCTCCGTACACTCGCCAGTCCGTGTATCCACGTTCGGGAACACGCCGTTCCTGCGCCAGAGCCAAGCCTGAAATCGCCAGGAGGAGGGTGGCCGGGAGGAGCCGCCGGATGTGTGACATGGTGATCTGACTACCAAACTTGACAGTCATCGGAAAGGATTTCAACCAAAAGGGCGGGCGGCCGGAAGCCGCTCGCTGGAATATTTTCAAGGTTCCATGTAGAGTTTAAGCTCGCCGGGCGGAACTCTCGAAACCCTTGGTGTTCAATCCCCCGGAGGTTCTCCGTATGGCCAGGAAGTCTCGACAGTCCTACCTCAAGCGGCAAAAAGAGTTGCGCAGAATGGAGAAGGCCAACCTGAAGCGCCAGCGGCGTTTCGAACGGAAGAAAGGTCTGGCTCCGGTAGAGCGCTACGACTTCGGCGAAGATCCGGATCTCGAGGAGGCCGAGCCTGAGACCATCGGTTTTCATTTTCACGAGGTGTCGAAGCTCAAGCCCATGGGTCCGGGGTCCGGAACCCATATGAAGCCTCGAATCAGAAAACCGTCCGCCGACTCCCAGGAAGCGGAATCCTCTTCCGACGCCAATTTCCGTTCGGGAGACTAGCGGGCGAATGAGACCCGCGCCGTCGGTCTGCCTCGGATTGATCCTGCTCTTTCTGAGTGGACCGCTGCTGAGTGCGGCCCATTACGTCGAGATCAGGACCCGAATCGCCAATATCCGTAACGCGCCCCGCCGCGGCGCCGGAATCGTGGCCAAGGCGGCACGCCACGACGTCTTCCAATTGGAGGACGAAAAAGGCAACTGGTACGCCATTCATCTCTTCTCGGCGGCGACCCGCTACGTGCACAAGTCGGTGGCGCGCCCCGTTGCTTTCGTCGCGGATCTTCCATCGGACAGCTCGGTTCGCCGCGACATCTTCATGGCATGGAAAAAGGCTGAACAGAGGGCCCGGGACGAGGCCGACCGGAGGCGGCCCCGGGACAGGAACCTGAAGCGGAACATCAGCCTCAAGAATTTATTGAACGACCGCTACAAGCTGAAGGTCTTCCGCGACTTTCAGTTGCCGCCCGCCGTCTATCGTCGAATCGTCCTGGAGGGAAACCGCCGCGGGTGGTGATGCCGGCGGCATCTCCTGACGGGGTTACTCTGATCGACCTCCCGCGTGGGTTGCTGCGGTCCGGCGCCGGTGCCGCCAACCTGGATAGGCCTATGAAAGTCGTTCTCCTCATGCTGCTGTTCTTCACTTCGGCCACAGCCCAGAAAAAGCCGCTTGCGGAACGGATCGGACACACGGCGCCCGAGACGCTGAGGACCATCAAGGCCGTTCACGGCGGCGCCGGTGAGATGGCCTACATGACCCTCCTGGGACGGGACGCCTTGTCCACCAATCTCCTGTTCGTCCACCGGGGCGTGCTGCATCCCGGCGGCGGTATCGGCCACCACTTCCACAACCGGATGGAGGAGATGTACGTCATCTTCGACAACGAGGCCGAGTTCACCATCGACGGAAGGACCTCCACGCTTCAAGGTCCGGCCGGTGCGCCTTGCACCCAGGGAAGCTCCCACGGCATCTACAATCCGACGGACCGGCCCACCGAGTGGATGAACATCGCCGTCTCCTCGGTCAAGCGAAAGTACGATGCCTTCGATCTGGGGGACGACCGGGTCGGCGCGCCCAAAGATCCGGTGCCCGTCTTCATGACCATGCGGCTGGACCGCCGGCTGCTCAAGGCCACGGACAGGCTCCTCGGCGGGACCGGAACCGTCCTTTACCGGCGGGCGCTCTCACCGGAGGTGTTCCGAACCAATTGGGCCTACGTGGACCACCTGCTCCTTCCTCCGGGAACCTCGTTGGGGAAGCACCGGCACCAGGGTGTGGAGGAAGTGTTCTACGTGATGGCCGGGACCGGAACTTTCCGCCTCGGCATAGGGGACCGGGAAGAAACCGCCCCGGTAGCGGATGGAGACGCTGTTCCTGTCCTCCTGGGCGAAGCTCACTCCATCGCCGGCGGCCCGGACTCTTCCCTGGAACTGATGATCATCGGGGTCGCCCGGGAAAAGGACAAGCTGGATACGGTCGTGGTGGAGTCTCGATAATCCCCCTTTTACACTTCCCCACCGCCGACCTGCACAAAAAAGAAGACCGGGGACAGGAATGTCCCCTCTCCTACGCGGTGGAGAATTCATAGGGACCCAGGTCCGGGTCCACGTATTCCCGGTGGAAGTTCTTTCCCATCAGGTACCGGGTCTCCAACTCCAGATCGCGGACCCTGATCGGTTTGGTCACCTCCGGGTCCCGCTCCAACAGAGTGATCTCCATTCGGTTGGCCCCGTTCTTGGGCCAGTGGCCGCGCTCCAGCGTGAAGACGAACCAATAGCCTGAGATCCGCTGCCGCGGGGCGTGCATCTTGTACATATGATTGATTTTCCGGAGAGAATCTTCAGGAAGCTCCCGCCCGTTGAGTCGAAACCGCCAGCGATCCAGCTCGGTCGTCTGCCTCACCCGAATCCTCAGCAGAACCCGATGGACCCGTCCCACCGAATCCCAACGGGGCAGATCGTCGCTGATGGTGAAATCGAGGTTGACCGGCCGGCCCACCTCCAGTTCGGCCGGGAGCGGAGCCCGCGTCTGAAGGACCGTGTCTTCGGCCCCCCGGCCCGGCTGGGTCAGCAGGTGGTAATGCTTGTCGCGGGTCTCCATCACGTGCGGATAGGGCAACTCCCGCAGCTTCTGGTAGAAAGGAGCCTCATACGGCCAGTCCAGGAACCAGCCCCGGTCCAGGTACATTCCGTCGATCCCCTGAGCCCAGTAGTTGCAGGCCGTGGCCCGGAGCATCTCGATGGTCTCCACATCCAGCCGGTCGGTCTCGACCCTGCTCTGGATCGCCGCGACGATCCGGGTGCCCGTTCCTCGGGCGGCCTTCACCAGGGGACGGAAGTCGGCCATCTGGTTGACCACGCCCGGCTGGTCCTGAACCACCAGGACATCCACCAGCCCCTGGCGAATCCACTCCTCGACGTCCAATCCCAAAGAGTAGCCGCCGGCCAGGTTGGTGGGCACTTTCACCAGCAGCTCCCGAACCGCGCCGCTGCCTCGGACGGTCTCGGAAACCCGCCTTACCCACTCGGTGAGAATGGGGCGTCCCTCGTCGATCCGGTGCGGAGCGAAGAAATAGGGAAAACTGTTGAGGCTGAGCTCGAAGCCGTCCACCGGATACCGCCGGACCGTCTCCTCCACGATGGCGAAGCGTTCGTCCCGCGCCTCCGGATGCCGAAAATCCAGACACCCGAAACCGGGATACCCGGGGTCCACGTCCCCCTCGGCACCGATTTCCAGGTGTTTGTTGTTCCAGCGAAAGTCGGAGACTCGAACCCAGACGGTCCCCTCCCCCCGTTTGACGGCCGGCCACTGCACGTTGAGGGAGGGATAGAAGCGGATGTTCTCGCTCCGGGCCCGGTCGGCGACGACTCGAAGCGGATCATCTCCGGCATCGATCATCATGCGGGCGTTCTGATGCGCCCGCCGCCAGATCAGATGGGGCCACTTCTCCACGTTGTGCCCCCAGAGCTCGCCGGCCTTCGTGTCGTGGAGCATGGTCCGCCCCTCGCCCAAGGAGAAGACCAGTGCTTCGACGGGAGTTCCCAACAATTCGTCCACGGCGGCTTCGTACTCCTCCTTCTGCATGGGAGGCTCGTGCATGTAGATCAGCGGATGGCGGCCGTCGTTGTGGAAGTAGATGCGCGGCTTCTTCATGGTGTTTCTTGCGCCCCCGAAGCTACGGATGCCGGAAGCCTTGAACCCTGGTCGGTATCCTCCAGACGGAATTGGGGCTGACCATGTAGAGCTCGTCGTAGTTGTCGCCTCCGAAGGTGCAGCTCACCACCGGCAGCTCGGGGGTGTGGATGGTCCCGACGTAGAGGCCGGTCTTATCGAAGATCTGAACGCCGGAGAGCGTTCCGACGTAGATTCGGCCCTCCATGTCCACCGCCATCCCGTCGGCTTGAGTATTGACCCGGTCTTCCGGATCGGCGGCGTCCATCACATCGGGAGTCAGGTTGAGCATGGCAAACTTGCGCTTGTTGGCAAGCGATCCGTCCTCCTGGATATCGTAGGCCCAGACGAAGTTCTCACCCGGGCTCTTCCAGGTGTTGTTCAGGTAGAAAGTCTTGCCGTCCGGCGAGACCTCCACGCCGTTGGGCATGGCGAACTCCCCGGCGGGCACCACCACCCGGGCGCGTCCTCTCCGCGGGACGTAGTAGACCTGGGCGCCGGGCTGACTCTTCTTCGCCTCCAGCGTGAACTGGGGATCGGAGACATAGATGCCCCCCTTGGCGTCCATGACCAGGTCGTTGGGGCCGTCCACCGGCTTGCCGTTGACCCGTCTGAGCACGTTGCGGATGACCCTCCCGGTCCGGGGATGGACCTCCACGACCCGGTGTCCGAACATGTCGCAGACGATGAGGTTGCCGCGCCGGGAGGCAATGGTTCCGTTGGTCTGCCGGCCGCGGGAGAGCACCCTGGTCTCACCGTTCGGCTCCATGCGGATCAGGCGGCTCCGCTTGGGATCTCCGGTCCAGTCGCCTCCCGCCGGATCGGCGAAATACATGTCGGAAAAATAGAGCCGCCCATCCATCCAGGTGGGACCCTCCAGGAACGTAAAGCCGGTGGCCACCCGCTCCGGCTCGCTTCCGGGGGCGATCACTTCTTGATAACGGGCGCTCTGGCGGTTGGCCGCCTCCAGATAGTCGGGCCTCACCGGCCAGAAGGCATCCAGGACGTCGGCTCCGAACTCCCCCGACTCTCCGGCATGCACCATTCCTCCCGGAACGAAGAGGGCATGCCGGGCCTGCCCGTCCACCGGCAAGTTGAGATCGACCATGGTCTGCACCACGTTCCCTCGAAGCACCATCATCAGTTGGTCCTCGGGATGGATGTGCAAGGGGAAGTACGCCGACGGATCCAGGGTGATGAAGCTGAGCATGGCGTTCTTGCCCCAGATGAGCCGTGAATTCGCCTTGCTGCGCGGGTAGGAAAGGCTCTTGTCGGCGGGGATCAGAGGCGTGAGCTGAATCTGCCCCATGTTGTAGACCTTTCCCGCCTCCAACGAAGGCATCACCCCCTGATCCGGCATCTCGGCGGGTTCGACCTCGACACCGGCCAACTCCAGGTGGTCGGTTCTCAGCGGCGAAAAGATTTCGACCAGCTCCGCGCCCTCGGCGCCCGCCTCCAGCCGGCGCCGGGTCCCCTCGGCCAGGTAGATCACGTCGTTCCTGGCCAACGTTCGATCCTGGTCATCCACCCGCAGGGTCATGCCGCCGGCCCGGACCGTAGTGATCGCCTCCACGTCCAACGTCTCTTCCGGATAGACGGCGCCCGGCTCCAAGGTCACGTATTCGTAGAGGGTCCCCTGGCCCCACGCCGCCCGGGCCGTGACCCCGGGAGCCAACTCCAGCTTGGGAAGCGTCCCATCGGGATAGACCTTGTCCCAGTCCAGGTTGGAGCGAACGCCCAGATCGGGAACCTCCCGCTCCCTTCCCTGGACTCCGTTTTCCTGGATCACCCGGGCGTTATCCTCGGTCCAGGGTTCCCCCATCCGGCAGCCGGCGGCGAGCAATAGCACCAGCGCCGCAGCCGCCGCGGGCCCAAGCCATTTCCCGAAAAGCGAATTCCTCATGTTCTCTTCTCCCCATCCAACACGGTCATACCAATCGGGCTCCCGGCCCCAGGCGGACGATGGTCTCGTTTCTGCCCAGATCGTCCGGATCCCGGCCCCTCCAGGAATTCTTCCCCCGCAGGTACCGGACCTCCAGTTCCACGTCCCGGAGCTCGACGGGCGGTGTCACGTCCGGATCCCGCTCCAGGAGGGTGACCTCGATCCGATTCCTTCCCTGCCGCGGCCATTGTTCCCGGTCCGGACGAAAAACGAACCAGTAGCCGGCGACTCTTTGCCTCCTGGGGGACCTCATGGTGTAGATCTGGTTGATCTTTCTCATCCGCTCCTCGGGCAGACGCCGGCCGTTGAGGGTGAACCGCCAACGATCCAGCTCGGTGGTCCCGGCGATACGCAGGCGAAGCAGAACCTCGTGGACGCGGCCGGCGCGATCCCACCGGGGCAGGTCGTCCGCGATCTCCAAATCGACTGCCACCGCCCGTCCCACCTCCAGCTTCCGCGGAAGGGGCAACGGTGGCTCGTGGGAGCGAAGCCGGGTCCCGGCCCGGGTCGGCACGAAGTAGAACTTGTCCTTGGCGGCCATCACGTCCGGATGGGGCGCCTCCCGGAGCTGCTCGTAGAAGGATGCCTGGTAAGGCCAGCGGGCGTACCACTGGTCCAGGTAGAGCCCGTCCACTCCCTGGGCCCAGTAGTTGCAGGCGCCCGCCCGCGCGACGGTGATGTCGGAGTTCTGAAGCCGGTCGGAGTAGACCTGCCCGTTGAGACCCGCGTAGACCCGGCAAGAGGAGCCCCGGGCGGCTTGGACCAGGGGCCGGAAGTCGGCCACATGATCCATGGAGTTGTGGGACGCACCCACCAGGACGTCGACGCTTCCGTCGCGGATCCACTGCCGCACGTCCAGTCCCCGGGAATAGGCGCGTTCCAGGTCGACCGGAACCGTAATCACCAGCTCCCGTTCCGCACCGCTGGCCTTCACCGCCTGGTGGACCTGAGACACCCAGGACGACATGATCTTGCGGCCGGCCGCGACCCGATCCGGGTGAAAAAAGAAGGGTCCGGCGTAATTGAGATGGAGTTCGAATCCATCGACGGGGTAGTTGTTCAACACCTCCCGAATCACGGCCAACCGCTCTTCCCGGACCGCTTCATGCTTGAAATCCAGATGAGTCTTCCCTGGGAATTCCTCCAGGTCCCCGGCGGCGCCGATTTCCAGATGCCGGTTCTTCCAGCGGAAGCTGGATGCCCTGACGTCATCTTGGGGAGAATCCCCGAACAACCACTGATTGACCAACAGCGTCGGGTACAACCGCATGCCCTTGGCCCGGGCCCGTTCGCAGACGATCCGGAGCGGGTCCTGGCCCCGGTCCAGCATCATCTTGACGTTCTGGCGCGCCCGCCGAAAGATGAGGTGGGGCCACTTCCGGATCGGGTCCCCCCAGATCTCCCCCACCTTGGTGTCGTGAAAGAAGGTCCGGCCGTCGGCCAGGCCGAACATCAGGGCGTCCACGGGCGTCCCCGCCAGCTCGTCCACCGCCGCCTCGAACTCCTCCCGCTCCATGGGCGGTTCGTACATGTAGACGGCCGGGTGGCGGCTGTCGTGGGTGAACATGATCCGGGGGATCGGAGAGCCCGGCGAGGTACGGCTCTTGCGAGCCGTTTCGCCTCGAGCCTTGGCCAGGCGCGAGGAGAGTCCTGCGGTCAGGGCGGTCAGAAAGAAACGCCTGCGTTTCATCCCCGGTTGCCAAACTCCCTTTCGCTCAACGGAACCAGGCGTAGTTCAGGCCCAGAGACCGGTCGGCCAGAGGTAGTTCCACCCGCTCTCCGCCACGAGCCGAGGACAATTTGAGGGCGATCTCCACCTCCATGGCCTGAGCCACGCGCCGGCCCGAGTTCTTGGGTTCGTCCAGGTCTCCGGCCAGGCACCTCAGGGCATCGTCGAGGCAGTTGACGGCTCCATAGGAACCCACGAACTTGGGATCGGGCCAGGGGACTTCGACTCGCCGCGTCGGGCCGGACAGAGATTTGACGTCCCGCCAGATTCTCCATCCTCTTCCCCTGCGGTCGAAGCTGATCTCCCCCTTCGATCCACTGACCCGGATCATGGGACCGCCGGGCCGAAAGTGGACCACCTGACCCTTCCGGGTCACCATCATCCCCTGACCACGAAATTCGTCGCTGCCGTTTTCCAGGCGTGGGCCGTCGCCGATGCCGCTCACCCAGGCCGGCGGACTGTCGATGAAGTAGGTCCAGTTCTGATGCTGGGAGAGGTAGAAGCCGGCCTCAATGGAGACCACCTCTCCGATGGTCCCGTCCAGAACCATCTGCTTCGCCTTCTCGAAAGAGGGATGGACCGTGGTAATGGCCCCGGCCACCAGCGGAACCCCCCGGTCGGCACAAGCCTGGACCATCCGGTCCGCCTCCTCCAGGGTCAAGACCATGGGCTTCTCCGTGATCACCGCCTTGGCCCCGTGCTCCACCGCGGCGCAGGTCAGAAAGGAACGGCCCTTGACGTTGGTGCAGACCGCGACGATGTCCAGCCGTTCGCGGCGGAACATCTCGATGGCGTCGGTGTAGAGGGCTTCGATTCCATAGCGCTCCCCGAAGATCGCCAGCCGTCTCCGGTCCCGTTCCGCTCCCGCCACCAGTTCCACTTCGGGACGGGAGTGAAGCGCTTCCGAGTAGGAGACGGGCAGACCCTCGTTCCCCGGGTGATCGTGGTGGTAGAACTTCCGGTGAACGTCGATCTCGCCGGGCGTGGGGCGGTTTCCCTCCATGTCGTAGGCGGGATCCCAATAGGTTCCCTGCCGGTGCAGCCCACCTCGGCCGGCCAGATCGTAGAGGACGCCGGTCCAGCCCAGGCCGATGACGCCGGCTCGATAGGTCGGTGCCGCCGTCTCGGCCGCAGCCGCGGAGGCGGACCCCGAACCGAGAGCGGCGGCAGTCCCCGCCGCGGTCTTCAGAAAATCCCTTCGAATCATGATCGATCTCCTTGCCGCTCGTTCGCGGACTCCGAGAGAAGATGGCCGCGACAACTACCCTCTCACGTCTCAGACGGTTCGGCTATCGTCGCCGTCCCGGTAGTCCAACTCCACCTTCATCTCCGCCAAGGTGACCGGCCCGTCCAGACCGGGGTTCCGGTGAGCGAGCCGGATTAGAAAACGGTTGACTCCCGCCCGCAGCGGTGGAACCGGCAACTCATACTCGATCCAGTACTTCCAGACGTACATGTTGGCATCGTCGATCCTGCGCTTTCCGGTCTCAGGCGCCAGGGGAATTCCGTTCAGCGCCACTTCCATCCTGTCGTCGGAATGAAGCTTCTTGAACCGCATCCGCAGCCGGGCGCTCCGGAGACGTCCATCCGCGGCGTCCGCGGCCAGGTCGTCCCCGATCCTGAGCCGGACGTCCGCCCCGTCCCCCTGAGACGCGGTGGACAAGCTCAAGGGAAGTTGTGCGGGAGGGTGGGTGCCGGCCCAGAGATCGCCCTCCTGGGTATGGACCGGATAGACCTTGTCCCGCCTCCGCAGAACGCCGGGGTCGCCGATTTCGCGCAAGGACTCGTGATGCCGGTCCTTTCGCGAGTACCAGTTGAAGAGATAGATGCCGTGGGCCCCCTGGTCCCAGAAATTCAAGGCGGCGCCGCGGGCTTCCTTCACCGGCTGGTGCCAGCCCATTTGGGCCAGCAGGGTGATGGGCCGGTCCCGAACCGCTTCCACGTACTGCTCCAAGGGAAGGCTCAACTCGAAGCCGCGAGGCGTGGCGGCGATGACCAGGTCGGGCAGTCCCTCCCGGATCCAGGTCTCCACGTCCAGGCCCATCCGCAGCGAGATCTCCATGGGCGTGGCGACTCGAACCGCGAGCCGGACCCTCCGGCCCGTCTCCTCCCGGAGCCGATCCAACAGCGCCCGGACCCGGCGGACCAGGCCGGTGATGAGATGCCGGTTGCGGTAGGCCTCATCCGGCTTGAAGTAGGCCGGATGCCGCAGAAAGTCCAGCTCGATACCGTCGAGGCGATAGCGAGTCGCCAGCTCCTCGACGATCCGGTAGCGGCGCTCCCGGACCGGGGCATGGGCGAAATCGAATCCGGTGCTGAAGCCGGGATGGACCGCATCTCCCAACAGGAACTGGGGATGCTCCTTCCGGTACCGGCTGAGGGTATCCATCGATTTCCAGACCGGGCTCTCGTGACAGTCGTTCATCCGTAGCGAGGCGAAGAACTCCAGACCCCGCGCTCGAGCCCGATCATTCATGGCCTGGAGATAATCGGGCCGCTCTTCGACGATCTTCATCAGGCGCTGGTACCACTGGAAGTAGTCGGCCGATTCGAAACCGTCCAGATGGGCGCCCACCATCTCCGCCACCTCCGAAGGGTAGTGCAGCACGTCGCTGGAGATGACGTTCCAGAAGAGGGCATCCACCTGGGTCCCCAGAAACCGGTCGACGGCCAGTTCCAGGAAGTGCTCCAGGCTCTCGGACATGAGGATCGGCGCAAAGGAATCGTCGTTGTAAACGATTCGGTAGTCTCGCGTTCCCTCTTCGGAGGCGCGTTTCCGGCCCCGCAGTCCCCGCCCCGCCGCTAGGAACGAGGTGGAACCGGCCAGGAAGCTGCGCCGATCCAATTCAGATTCTCGGGCGGCGCCCATGGCGATTCAGCGGAACCGGATCGAATAGAGATCGGCGCCCCTCATCACGAAGCGCAGACGGACGACCGTCCCCTGGAGCCGGCCCAGAGCCGGGCCGTCCTTCCAACGCACCACCCGTTCGATCTCGTCGCCGATGATCTCGGTGCAGTCGTCCAGGCTCCGTCCCGGGATCGGCTCTCCCTTCTCGTCCTGCACCTCGACGCGAATTCCGCCCGCCGCCGACGTGGCGTAGTTCAGGACCAGTTCGTTTCCCGAGAACCGCAGGGGCCGGGTGAGGAATTCGCCGCCGCCGTAGGGCGCGCGAACCGAGGCGAAACCGTCGGTCCGCACCACGAAGCGCTCCATGCCATTGGTCTTGAAGCCGTAGTCCCGCTGGACGTAGAAGGAGATCTCGTCCTTCGAAGTGGCGATGAAGCCCTCTCCCGGGTAGTTGGTCCTGGCGCTCCAACTGCTGGGTTCCAATCCCGGCCGGACGAAGGCCTCCGGGAACGTCCAGCGGATCCGGTCAGGCTCAGAGGCGCGGATGCTCTGCAGAACGGTGTCGGCGATGCTGCTGCAGCCGCCCCCCAGCGGATGCCGTCCCAGCTTCTCGCACTCCTCGTCGGTGAGGGACCTCTTGTTGGGCACGAAACGGGCGGCCAGCGCCAGGTAGATGTGGGGCGCACGGAAATAGGGACGGACGCCGATGGTGTAGAGCTGCTCCTCCCGGGTCGGGGGATTCGGACCGAAGTCCATCAAGGAGAACTCCCCCCAGCCCGTAAAGTCCGAGGAGGTGGCCCGGCTGACGGTACGGATCAGCTCTTCGCTCCTTTCGTCGTCGGACCGGACGTACTGGACGTAGCGTTCCTCCACCGCGCTCCAGAAGACGCTTCCCAACCGCTCCCCGGGATACGCGTCGTGCATCACCTCCCAGTGGATGCCGTCGGATGAGACGTATGCCCGGACACCGATCCCGGTCTCCAACCGGGGAGGCCCCTTGAGAGCCTTGAGGCGCTTCGAGTGAGGCACCCCGGGACGGGTATCCAGGAAGGGTGCGAAACCGCTCCCCTCGAAGACGGCGTTGTTCCGGGTCGAGCCCAGGAGTTCGATCCGGCCCACGTTGGGCTTCTCCCAGTGGATGCCGTCGCGGCTCACGGCCACGCAGGTGGATTCCACCAGCGGTTCCCCCTTCTTCCAGGGAGGGAGGCCGCGGTAGTACATGCGGTAGGTCCCAGAGTCGTCGACAATCCTGGGAAATCCGGAAAACTCTCCTTCCCAAGGCTCGTCGAAACGCAACACGATTCCCTTGGAACGGGGCCGGTGAAGCTTGAGCCGGGCGCCCTGGAGTCGGTCGATCAGGATGTCGTCGAGGAACATCTCCAGCCGGGAGCCGATGTCCCGGACCGGCTTGTCTTCGGCGCCGATCGGTGAAGAAACGAGCGTGGCCAGGAGCAGGAGCAGGGCACCCCGGTTTCCGAATCGAATCCTATCCCCGAAGCTCAAGCATTGGTTTCCCCCGATCATTGCGGCTCCTCTCCAGTCTTCATCGCGGACGCCTATGCCCAACTTCGCGGCCGGTCCCGCATTCCATCGCAGATGGTTGAATCCACGTGGTTTCCGTAGAGTAACAGATCCCGGAGTGGACTCCACGGCGTGCAGATGGGAAGCGGAAATCCCCGCCAAGCGTGATCATGAGAATCCAGCCCACACCCCGAGAGATTCTCACCATGAACTTTTCGGCGGCGATCTTCAGTTCTCGTATCCCTTTGTCTGGTGCACGGGTGAGGAATGAGGTCTAAAATGGACCCGTGATTCGATTCGAGTTGGACGGCAAACCGTTGAGGACCGAAGTCTTGGCGGAAGTCATCTTCAGGGCCGCTACGCTGGACGCGCCAATCGAGACGAATCCGGAGCGCTTGGGGTTTGGGACAGTTAATGGAATATGATCCTCAACACGGATTTCGTCACTCAGTGTATCCGCACTTTGGAGGTTGCGTTCGAGCAGTTGCAGCAGCATGAAGCGGGTGACGTTGCCTATGACATCTTTCGCGCGGCTTGTGTCAAAGAGTTTGAATTAATCTTGGAGCAAAGCGGCAGCCTGCTGAAGAAACGGCTCAGACCTTACTTTGCCAGCAACCGCAGGGCGGACCGTCTCACCTTCAAGAACCGGTTCCGCCATGCCGCCAAACATGGGTTGATCTCCGTTGACAGTTGCGAACGCTGGCTCGAATACCGGGACAACCGAAACGACACGGCGCACCAGTACGGCGTGGACTTCGCCGAAACGACGCTCAGGCTATTGCCCCGTTTCATAGAAGATGCCAAGGAGATGGCTCGGGTTATAGCGGAGAACCCGGATGACTGAGCATCTGGACCTGCCTCAGCGCTACCGGAAGCAGATTGAAGCCCTATTGGGGAAACATCTGCCGGAAGTGGAGGCCTGGGCCTACGGAAGCCGCGTCAACGGCCAGAGCCATCCAGGCAGCGACTTGGATCTGGTATTGCGCAGTCCGACGCTGGAACCGGTCCCAAGGGACAAATACGTCGATTTCATAGAGGCGCTGGAGCGGTCCAACATCCCGATCCTCGTTCAAGCACACGATTGGGCGCGACTGCCGAAGAGTTTCCACCTTGAGATCGAACGAAACTACGTCGTGTTGTTCGCTGGTCCCTCAAACGGCCCGTCCTACGGCGACGCAGCACCCCCCAAAGTTCGGTCCGGTTAGTTCTCATCCGGGTGGAGTATTGCCAATAAACGTCTGTTCGTCCCGGCAACGAATTCGCAAGTGCTCCGGCGCCGCCTTGGAGAAAGGGGAGATTCCATGAATCAACTGATCAGCATCCTGATATTCCTGGCCGTATTGGCTTTCATCGTGGGGACGCTGGCCCGCTTTCTGGGCGGAGGGAACTTGTTGGGCAACGAGGCGGTCGTCTACTGGAGGGGATCGATGGGCTTTCTGGCTTTCGCCGTCACGCTGTTGCTGGTGCAGATCCGGGACAAGTAGCCGGGGCCCATCGACCAGCCGGCTACTCCAGGCGAAGCAGCTGTCGCGCGTTGGTCCAGAAGACATCCTCGACCTGGGCGTCGGAGAGGCGCAGGTTCCAGGCCGCCGTCTTGAGCGCCCGCAGCGACTCCAAGCCCAGGTAGACGGGCTGGATCTTCCGATAAGAGATGGCGTTCCAGTCGATGTTGTTCTCGTAGAGCCAGATATGGTTGTCGCCGATGGCGACACATCTCCCCCGCAGATGGCTGATGGGATAGTCGGACCCCCACATCAGGCGGGTATGGCCGAACTGCCGGACGATGGGCTCGAAGGCGCCCGCCTCGGTCATGGCCGAGGTGTCGAACCAGACGTTTTGGAGCCCCGCCAGGGAGTGGATTCCTTCGGCCGTATGGTGAGGGTTGAAGGCGGTGCCGGAGTGCGCCAGGACCAGGCGCATCCTGGGCCAGGTTTCGCAATAGCGCCGGATGGTGGCCTGGTTGACCGGGTCCGCCAGGGCCCGGCTCTTGACCATGTGGAGCATGATGACCAACTCTTCTTCGTGCGCCACCCGCACGTGCTCTTCAGTCAGGAACTCCTCGATTTCCGCTTCCCACGTCTCCTCGCCCGGAGCGAAATGCTGGTAGACCTTCAATCCCACCATGGAGAGGCGCCGGACCTCCTGGCGCACCTCCTCGGGGTCCATGTGGGGGGACACGATGAGCAGGGACCGCGAGGCCGGGTCCTGGCCCACCTGGGCCGCCACGTACTCGTTGGAGGCCCGGAAGGTCTCCTCGTGGAGTCCGCCGCCGAAGAACAGGCCATGGGTCTTGCGTCCCGGAGTGATCCACTGAATCTCTCTCCGGTAACGCTGAAGGGGAAGTTTCTCGGGTCCACCCTCCAGGATCGTCGGCTTCTTCCACTGCCACAACTCGTACAGGTGGGCGTGGACGTCGTAGATCCGGTCCGGAACGAAGCCGTCCAACTCCCTTTCGAACAGTTCCCGGTCCGCGTCCGTCGGCTCCCAGGTCAATTCCATGGCATTCCTCCAGGGTGGCCGGCAATTATTCCACAAGCGCCGCGCTGGGTTTCACCGGGTTTCCGGGCCATCCGGCAACTGTTAGACTGAATCCGCAACGGGTCCGCCGAAAAACCGATCGTCCTCGATGCTCACTCGACGCCACGCTATAGCCGCTTTTGCCCAGTTTTTGATCTCCTCTCCGCTTCTGGCGGGACGGACCGGCCTGCTCGAATCCGCGCTTTCGTCCCCGGAAAGCGAGAAGCAGCTTCTGGATCTGGTCAACGTCTTCGACTTCGAAAAGCTGGCCCAGTCCAAGCTCGACCCGGTGGCCTGGGCCTACATGGCCGAAGGCTCCCAGGACGAGGTGTCCCTCCGCGACAACCGGAAGGCCTTCGAGCGGATCATCCTCCGCCCCAAGATCCTGACCGACGTCCACAAGATCGACACCTCCATCGATTTCCTGGACACGAAACTCGACTATCCCATCTTCGTCTGTCCGGCCGGCGGCAAGAACTGTTTCTTTCCGGGCGGAGAAGAGGAGGCCGCCCGCGGCGCGGCGGCTTCCGGAGCCATGTTCATCACCAACGGCGGCATCGACGAATACCTGGAATCGGGCGAGGGCCCCAGGTACTGGTGGCAGTACACGACCGGCGGCGAGTTCAGAAATGAAAACAGCATGCTGAACTTCGTGGAGCGGCTGGAGGATCAGGGAGCCGCCGGCATCTGCTTCACCGTGGACAACATGCACGTCTCCTACCGGGAACGGAGCATCTACAACCGGTTCGTACGCGGGTGGTGTGATACCGGAATTCCCAGAGACGCGGAAGGGAATCTGATTTACACACCCCGGGACCGCTTCTGGCGCACCGGCGTCTATCCCGAGCGTCCGTTTCCCACACCGACCTGGGAAACGCTGGACCAGTTGATGAAGCTGACGGACCTGCCCATCATCATCAAGGGGGTCATGACGGCCGAGGACACGGCGAAGTGCGCGGAACAGGGCGTGGCGGCGGTCGTGGTCTCCAATCACGGGGCCCGGCAACTGGATCACGTGGGCGGCACCATCGAGGCTCTGCCCGAGTGCGTCGCCGCGGCCCAGGGCCGCCTGCCCGTGCTGATCGACGGAGGCTTTCGCCGCGGCGGAGACATCCTGAAGGCCCTGGCGCTGGGAGCCACCGCCGTGGGCGTGGCGCGTCCCTATCTCTGGGGGCTGACCTGCTTCGGCCACCAGGGAGTCTCCCGGGTGCTCGAACTGCTTCGAGTGGAATTGGCGCTGGATATGGGAATGGCCGGCGTCGCCAGGATTGCCGAAATCGACAAGTCCCTGGTTCGGATACGGGGGTTCTGATGTTCTATCGCAGAGAATTCTTGGAGCTGCTGGCGGCGGCCGCGCTGGGGCCGCGAGGCTATCCGGTCCGCACACCCCGAGTGGAGACCCTGTGGCGGTCTCCCGACAAATATCCCAACGCCTTGGAGGCCACCGCCGAGGGGCTCTGGGTGGGAGAGCAGCTCACCAACAAGGCCTACCTTCTGGACTGGAAGACGGGCAAGGTATTGCAGGAAGTTCCGACCGAGTCCACGAACACCAGCGGCATGGCGTACGGGGGAGGCTACCTCTGGATGGCGGCCAACGGACCCGCACTGCGAAGGCCGCCGAGACCGACGGACGCCAAGACCGGACGTATCCTGCAGATCGACCCCGCAACCGGCAAGACCCTGGCCCGGCATCCGGTTCCGGGCGGAGGGGGCGTGCACGGCCTGAACTGGGCCGAAAACACCCTCTGGATCACCACCTTGCGCCGCAAGAGCCTGACCCAGGTGGATCCCGATTTCCGCGTTCTTCACTCCATCCCGGTGACCCTGGGACGGGCCCACGGGCTGGCGTGGGACGACGGTTCCATCTGGTGCATGTTCTCGAACGACTACGTGATCCACCGTCTGGACGCCAAGGACGGCCGCATCATGGAGGCCATCCAGTTGAGCCGGTCCGACCCCGATCCCCACGGGATGACCATGCACCAGGGGGTCTTCTACTACACCGACGCCGGCATCGCTCCCGGCGGAGGGGACTCGAACAGCCGGTACTCGGGCTACATCTGCCGCCTCCACTTGTGAGAACCCTGGTTGCCGCAGTCGTCCTGGGTCTGCTCCCTCCCGCCATTGCGGGAGAGGAGGGCAAGATCGTCCGGCCGCCCGACCGGTCGATCCTTCCCGCCGGAGAGATCAGCATTGCGGCTACCGGTCCCGGCGCCCGGCTGGAACTCGACGGCCAGCTTCTCTCCGCCCACGAACCCTTTCCCGACGTTTTCCATGCCAAGGTCACTCCGGGTCCCGGAGAGCACTCGCTGGCCCTGGTCTGGGAGGACGGACGCCGGGAGATCCGGTTCTTCGTGGGAGAGGGAGCGCCCGAGGGATTCGCTCCCTTTCGCCTGCATCCACCGTTCGCCATCGACTGCCAGACCTGTCACGCGCTGAGCCGGCGGGGACGGTTTCGCTTCAAGGGCGATTGCTTCGCCTGTCACAAGAAGACCACGTTCGTGGACAGCCACCAGCACGCCCCTCACGTCCTTCGCGACTGCGGCCTCTGCCACAACGCCCATGGTTCCACGGTGGCGGATCATCTCATCGTAGACCGGGAGCAGGCCTGCAAACTCTGTCACAACTGAGACGGGGCCGGCGCTCGCCGGGACGCGGCGGCGGCCGCCCCGGCTGGAGACGCAAGCAATGAAAAACTCCATGAACCGCAGAACGTTCCTGCAGGCGGCGACGGCCACGGCGGTGGCCTCGGTCTCCACCAAAGAGGCTCGGGCGCACGCCGTCTCGTTCCGGCGGCCGGACTCCCTTTACCACGGGGACGATTGGGAGACGCTCAATCCCGGTTACTGGAGCATCCGGAACAACGCCCTGCGGCGGCGGATCCACAACTTGGGCGACCGGGCCCGCAACACGGGATTCCCCTATCACTACGAGACTCACGGAGACCGGCTGGGGAGCCACACCATGCCGGTCGACTACGACCCCTCGCTTCCCCCGGGGCTGACCTGGCACCGGCATTGGCGCCTGGCCGGCAACTACGGGCTCGAGATGACGGGACGGATTCACGCCCCCTCGCACGGCCCATGGGAGAACGACGATCCGAACTGGCGCATGTACCAGGCGGGGTACGGCCTGCTGGGCCTCGCTTTCGGTTCGTCGACTCTGTACGAGTCGTTCGGCATGTCCGGACCCGACGGGAAGGCGGCCTGGATCGCGGCGTGGACCGACGACGGCCGCTTCGGGATTCGTGAGCACGGTTCGGAAACCGTGATCACCGGCAAACGGGTTCCGAAGCCGGCAGCCGGAGACAGTTACCGGATCGTCGTGTCCGTCTCAGGCGCCGATTCCAACCGCGGAACCGTGTCGGCGTCGCTGGACCTCGAGGGACGCGGCAGAGTCGCCGAGATTCAGGTGGAGAACCGGGACCGCACAAGACACCTTCAGGGCTTCGCAGGAATCGCGGCACGCGGCCTCCTGGACTTCGAAGTCGACGAATTCAGGATCGACCCGGGCGAGAACATTCCCCTGGACCCGCTGCTCAACGAGTGCCACGTCTGCTACGCCTTGGGGGACACCCTTTGCCAGGCAGGCGACGCCTGGCAAGTGCGATTCATCGCCCTGTTCCGCAGCGACGGCGAGAGGGCCGAGGTGCGGGTCGCGGACACGCCGCATCCGGCCGGGGGCTGGGAGCCGGTTCCGGTGGCGGGGCGGGGTCCCATCGTCAACAACGGCTTCCGGCGCAATTCGGCCGTGATCGACGCCACTTTGCCACGGAATCCCGCGGAAACCGACCTCTACTACACGGTCTGGAAAGACGGACGCAACGTGACGGCGGACCCCAGACCGGGCAGCGACGCCGTCGGCATCGGCACCGGCCAGGTCGGCGGCGTCCCCGAAAGCGGCGCCTACGTGGGGCGGCTCCCCAGGCTCTCGGCCCCCTACCGGCTGTGCGGCCTCTCCTGCCATGCCATCCACGGAAGTCAGCCGAATCTGCCCGATGCGGGACCGGGTGGAGGGTTCTTCGTCCACGACCAGCCCACGCCGGGCGCCTACCGGCACCTGGAGGAATACGGTTTCCAGGTCATGATGTGGGAGGACGACGTCTGGTACATGGAACTCCTCCTCT
This sequence comes from Acidobacteriota bacterium, assembly GCA_028874215.1. Taxonomy (NCBI): domain Bacteria; kingdom Pseudomonadati; phylum Acidobacteriota; species Acidobacteriota bacterium. The sequence goes on along the minus strand of JAPPLF010000108.1, from coordinate 59,212 downwards.
ACCCGCCCTCCCCCGACGACGCGTACAAGATCGTCACCACCACGCTCTGCGGCCCCACCACGCGCTGGCAGATGATGCGCCACTGGAACACCATCAATCCCGGCGACCACGATTACGGCATGGACGACGTCAAGGGTCCGGAGCAGATCGCCATCCGGGCCCACGGCGATCTCGGCCAGGACCGGGACTACATGCGGCGCAACTTCCAGATCGTTCACCACCTGGTGACGGGAGACGAGGCGCCTTCCGGAACCGAAAACCCCAAGAAATGGCGGCGCTGGAAGATGCCCAATGGCGATTTCAGCCTGCTCATCCTCGACTCCCGCCTCTGGCGCTCCAGCCAGGACACCAACATCTGGGACGACCAGGGCTGGGGCGCCAGGGAGAACCTCTATCCGCGGACCGACGTCACCCGCAGTCTCCTGGGAGAGGAGCAGTTCGCCTGGCTGCGCGAGACGATTCGCACCGATTCCTCGCCTCTGATCTGCCTGACCGGCATCAACGGCCTTCACACCATCTGGACCGGGGACGGCCGGCGGCCCGACGCCAAGACCAGCCTCGGCGAGCGCGACCGGGTGGCGGCCGATTACGCCGGATGGGTCGCGGCGGGGTCGGACCGGGTGCTGGAGCTGCTCGGTTCACGCACGGGCGTGACCACGGTCTACGGGGACGTTCATACCGGCATGATCCTGCAGAACGTGGAGCACCGGGTCTTGGAATGTTCCTTCGGTCCCATCGGCCGGAGCGGGGGCCGGGGCGTCAAGGAGGGCTTCGGGCCGCGCATGACCGATTTCGACGGGCGGGAGGTGGCCGTCACGGCGCTCTACCACCAGAGCTACGACACGCCGGACCTGCGCAAGCTGGACGGACCCTTCTACTGGAATTTCCTGGAAATGGAGTTCGACCCGAGAGGGGAGGACCCGGCCATTGGTCTGCGGATCCGGAACCTGGTGGACCCACCGGCCGAGCGCCCCCGTGGCGGAGGCCAGGTCCGTGAACCCGCTTCCCGCACCGGGAGAATCCCCTCCTGTTCCCTGCCCGCCGTCACGTTGCTGCCCGACGCCGACGTGTTGCTCTCCCGAACCGACGGAAGACCGCTGCGCGGCGCGCGCACACTCCCGGACGGGCGGTTGCCCGTCGCGGGCCTCGTCGACGTGGAACCTGGGGAAACCGTCATCGCGACGGCGCGATCGGGCGGAAAAGTCGTCGCCGCACCGATCGTGACCGGACCTCCGGAAGCCTGACCCGGCGCTTTGCCGCACGGAGTCGCGCGGGCCCGAAATTCACCAGGGCATCTTCCGCTTGGTGTACTTGCGCCCCTTCTCGGCGGCTTCCTGCCCTCCGGACCCGATCATGACGCCCTCGTCGATCATGGCGATCACCGTATCCGGCCGCACGCCGTTGAGGAAGGCCACTCCGGCCGACTTGCAGGCCGCAAAGACTCGTTGCCGGGCCGCTTGCAGCCGCTTGGAGATTTCCTCGCCCGGGAGTTTTGTGGCCCGCAACGAAAATCTCATGTCGCTGGGACCCCACTCGGCGAATCCCACCCCCGGCACCTGAATGCTCCCCTCCGCATTGATCAGAGCGTGCCGGTCTTCCACCTTGAGACCCAACAGAATCTCTCCCTGGGGATTCAGGGGCCAGGGATCGGCCAATTCCAGGTAACGGCCCCCTCTGACCCCCCAGATCTGGCTGGCGTAGCCTTGGCCTCCGCTGCCTCTCAGCCCCTCTTCGAGCGCGGACCCCACTCCCTGGCGGTGAAAGGGATAGCGGGCGGCCTGGACCAGGACCCGGACCGCTCCCGGAGTCCGCGCGTGGCAGAGCAGGATCCCATGGACGCCGGTGGCCAGGACCTGTTGCACCATCCAGTAGTTGGCCTTCATGGTGGCCTCGTCGATTCCGCCCACGGGCAGCGTGCAGATCACGGCCGGCGTCCGGTGTCCGCTGGGGGTGGGGCCGCCGTCCACCAGGCCCTGCATGAATCTCCGGAGCGCCGTCACGTCGTAGGACCCATGCTCCATCTCGTAGTTGATGTAGTCGGCCCAGGTCCGGGCCAGCTTGCGCCCCTCCTCGTAACCGCCGTGGCCTCCCGTGTAGTAGATGGGCTGCCCTCGCTCCAGCAGCTCGATGGCCTTGTTGATCCGCTTCGGGGATTCGGCCGCTTCAGAAGAGGCGACGGTCCCGGAGCCGGCCAGATGGGGGAAAAGGGTCATTACCAGCAGCAGTGTCCATTTCCTCATGGCTGTCGCACCTCCGATCCAGGTTTGATTCCTGAACAGTTTGTCTCATTATGGTCTCAGTGTCCCGGCTCGGCGTCAGGTTTTAAGTTCGATCCCACCAAGGAGAAGGTTATGCACACGCGGTTCGCAATGAAGACAACGATTCTGTGCTTGCTCTGGATCGTGGCCCAGGGTCAGAGTCCGGCCCTCGCCTCGAAGGTGAGGGTCCTGGTCGGGGCCGGCGACAAGAAACAGTTCGCCGATCTGGAAAAGCGGCTGCCCAACCTGGAGCTGGTAACGGCCGGCCAGGGGGGGATTGCCGGCGTCATCGCCGACTGCGATGCCATCATCGGGCTTCCCTACGGCCAAAAGGGCCAGGAAATCCTGCGCCAGGGAAAGAAGCTGAGATGGGTGCACAGCACCAGCGCCGGAGTGGAGAAGATCGTCCACATTCCCGAATTGAGGGACAGCGACATCACCTTGACCAACGCCAAGATCATGATGGGACCCGAGATCGCCGACCATGTCTTCGCCCTGCTGCTCGCCCTCACCCGGAATCTCAAAGAGTACGACCGGGAAATGGACCGCGGAAACTGGATGCGCGGGAAGACCCGGCTGCCCATGATCGAGCTCCGCCGCAAGACCATGGTGATCATCGGCTTGGGCGGCATCGGCTCCCAGGTGGCCCAACGCGCCGCGGCCTTCGACATGCGGGTCCTGGGCGTCGACCCCAAGGACATCCCGCTGAGCCGTGACGTGGAGGAGGTGGTGGCTCCGGACCAGTTGCACCGGGTCCTCCCGGAGGCCGACGTGGTGGTGAGCTGCGTCCCCCACACGCCCGCCTCGGAAGGAATGCTGGGACCCGCCGAGTTCGCCGCCATGAAGGAGGGCGTCTACGTGGTGAACGTCTCCCGGGGAAAGGTGATCCGGACCGACGCGCTGCTGGAGGCCCTGCGATCAGGCAAAGTCCTGGCCGCCGGCCTGGACGTCACCGATCCGGAACCGCTTCCCGCCGACCATCCGCTCTGGAAGATGGACAACGTCATCATCACACCCCACGTGGCGACCCGCTCCCGTCTGTCGCGGGTTCGGCTCGCGAATCTGATCCGTGACAACATCGAACGGTTCGCCACCGGCCGGCCCCTCCGGAACGTCGTCAACAAGACGGCCGGGTATTGAGCAGCTCCTTTAATCGGGATCGAACCTTTGTCCCCGCCATCCCGTCAACAACAGCGTGACGACAGGAGGACTCGAGATGCAGACAATACGATTCGCACTAGTCTGGCTCGCCTTCGCGGCAGTCGTCCCGGCGCAGAGTTTTCTCCCCAAGAAGGACGTAGCGTTTGGACAAGTCGTGGTGGGAGGCGGCTACGAGACGATCATCAATCTTACTAACCGCGGGCCCCATCCCTATGTCGGAGAGCTGGTCTTGTTCCGAACCGTTAACCTTGAGAGCTTGGCCTGGAACCCGACGGTCAACGGCAACGCTGTTCGCAACGGCCGATACGAATTGGAAGTCCAACCCCAGGCCACAATCACACTACGACTCACCTGTTTCCAACTCGAAGCCGGGGCCGCCATTCTGCTGTCCGAAGATCTATTTCTGGACAATCTCATCGAGGCAAATCTCACGTATCTCATTCGCGAGGGCAGCCGGGTGACCGACAGCGTCGGCATCTCTCCGTCCAAGGAGTTCTACCGCGCGTCTATTCCCTTCGAAGAATTCAGGGAGACTGCCCTCGCCCTCGTAAACGGGGATTTGAGCGGAGAAAGACGGGCTAGAGTCGAACTTTCCCTTTTTTCGGCAAACGGCAACCCGTTGGGAGCCACGAAGATCTTAACCCTGGGTTCGCCGTCTCACTCGGCAAGATTCCTTCATGAGCACTTTCCGGGACAGACTTTGGAGGGAGGCAAGGTAGAGATAGTTTCTGATTCCCTCGTTTTCGGAACAGCACTCACGTTTTCAGGCGGACAGTTCTCCAGTCTTCCACTGGATCCAACGCCGGTCACCTATTCGGTTCGTCTTGAATTCCATGACCGTAATGAATCCCGTGATCACTACGCCACTGGAGAACTTGCCCTCTGGGCCGAGGGCGTGTTCATACGCGGATACATGTCGATATCGGGAGTGGACGACGAGGCTTTTGACGTTCCCGAGTTCAGCTTGGTCAACGGGCAACTGGTGAATGGAAAACTCCGGCTTGCCTTTAACATTCTCCAGGATCCCTTCTTCGCCGAAGAGGTGACCATGACGATGAGACACGACCAATTCTCATTCGAATCGGATCAGGTTTCGGGTGGTTGGATCGAACGGTTCCAGGATGACTCGCATTTGAAGGGAACCTACGAACTCACGCGCTGAGGAGAACGGTACGGGAAACACGAGTTGAAATTTTGTCCCGAGATTGAACCGGGCAAAGATTGTCGACATCTGTATAATGTGAGGCAATCATGAAAACACCTTCCTCGGTTCCCACCGGTAGTTCCACAAATTCAAGAGCGCGGCGATGGAGCCGAACGGCTCTGTTGAGTGCGTTCCTTGTCCTGATTGCGGGCAATTCCACCTCGTGGGTTTCTGCCGGACGGGACCATCCGTCCCGGGTCAGCTTCATGGACGGCACCGCCGCCTATGAGACTGCGGGTGACGTGGACTGGAACGAGGTGGCGCTCAATCTGCCGCTGGTCAGCGGCGACCGGATCATGGGCCACCCCGGCTCGCGGATCGAGGTGGAGTTGGGGGATGGAAACTTCGTTCGAATCTCCGGGGAGACGGATGTTCTCTTCCCTGACCTGTCCCGGAAGCAGACGATCCTGAGGCTTCACGAGGGAGACCTGATCCTGCGGGTGAACGACGCCGGCCGCATCCAGGTCGAGTTGGACCAGGCCTCGGTCAAGATTCGCCAGAAGGGACATTACCGAATCCAAGTCGATCCCGACGGCTCGATCCGCCTGGTGGTCCACGAGGGCCGGGCTGAAATCAGCAGCCGGCACGGGAAGGAACGAGTGGAAACGGGGCAACAGTTGCTTCTGGACGCACGCCGGATCGGAATCCAGGCGCTGGTTCGGGACCTGGACGATTTCGAGCTCTGGAGCGGTCAGCGTGACGCCGCGATGGTCAGCAGCCGTTCCGCCGCATACCTGGGAGGTGTTGACTTCCCCGGGGTCCAGTCGTTGGACGAGCATGGCTACTGGGCTAACGCCGGCAGTTACGGGCACGTCTGGGTGCCCGACGCCTCGGTGGGATGGGCTCCGTTCCGATACGGACGGTGGAGCTATCTTTCCACCGGACTGACTTGGATGAGCCATGAACCCTGGGGCTGGCTCCCCTACCACTACGGACGCTGGATCTATTACGGGCCCATGGACCGTTGGGCCTGGGTGCCGGGTGGGTTCAACCGATGGCGGCCGGCACTTGTGGACTTCTATTGGGGAGGCGACTACTTCGGCTGGGCGCCCCGAGGCTACTACGGGAGGGGCATCGGAGGCGCAAATCCGACCACGGTGCGCCCAAACAATACCTTGGGGAATCGGAATCCGCGTGATCGTTCCAACGGCCTGACCGTCGTTCACCGGAACGACTTGGGCCGAGAACCAACAAGGACCCGCGTCTTGGCTTCCGACGCCGTCGTGGGTGGTCTCCGGAAAGGTCTGCCCAGAGACCTTCGGCGTTCCCGTGTCTGGAATCGCAGCTCCGCCCTTTCGAGGAGTGACGTCCGCTCCTCCAGATCGGCATCCCGGCCCACCGGGATTTCCCGGGAGGGAGTCGTGGGCGGGGGTTCTCGACGGCCCAGCGTCGCCCGAGGTGGAACCGACGGCACGCGGACCCAGGCCCAACAGTCTTTCCGGTCAAGGTCGTCGAGCCGTAGCTTTTCTCGCACTTCGCCCGCCTCCAGAGGGTCCTTCACCACGCGAAGCAGCCGCAATTCATCCAGGCCATCGGTCTGGAGTTCGAGACGATCCAGGTCCGGCGATTCGCCGACCTTTACCGGCCCGTCGGTCCGATCCTCTTCGGGATCCAGGTCACGGACACCGTCATCGGTGCCGACCTACAACAGGACGACTCCCACTTACCGATCGGCACCATCGTTCAGCCGCTCGACCAGCCCACGGGTACAGTCCCCTCCCAGGCAATCCGGATCTTCCGGAGGCGCGTCCCGCTCTCGGAGCACCTCCCGCAGCCGGAACTGATTCAAGCCTTGCTTGCATAGCGCTCAGATGCGCAAGGGCATCACGATGGATAGACACGGGCAACCTGCTTGGTTGCCCGTTTTCGTTTCAGGCATTTCAAGATGAGGTTGGCTGCCAAGACGCTGCACCGGTCAATTGAACCGAGCAGCGATGCACTCCGTCTGAATGATGTGAGGCCATCATGAATAAACCAACATCCAACCCAGTAGGCATTTCCGAAAACTCGAGGGCGTGGCGAGGGGACCGGCTGGTTCCGTTGGCCGCGCTCCTGATCCTGACCATAGGATTTTCCACCACCTGGGTATCGGCCGACCGGGACCATCCGGCCCGGGTCAGCTTCATGGACGGCCGCGCCGCCTACGAGTCTTCCGGCGACGTGGACTGGAGCGAGGTGACGCTCAATCTTCCGCTGGTCAGCGGCGACCGGATCGTCGCTCATCCCGATTCGCGGATCGAGGTGGAATTGGGGGACGGCAACTTCGTCCGGATCTCCGGAGAAACCGATGTCTTTTTCACGGAGCTGTCCCGGAAAAAGACCCTTCTGAAGATTCACCAGGGCGACCTGATCCTCCGGGTGAATGATGCCGGTTCGGTCTATCTGGACATGGAACTGGCTACGATGAGGATCCGCAAGAAAGGACTCTACCGGATCCAGGTCAATCCCGACGGCACCATGCGCCTGGTGGTCCACAAGGGACGGGCCGAAGTCAACAGCCGGCACGGGAAAGAAAGAGTGGAGACCGGACAGGAATTGCTGCTGGACGCTCGCCAGGTCGGAATCCAGGCGCTGGTCCGCGACCTGGACGACTTCGAGCTCTGGAGCGGGCGCCGGGACGCTCTTCTGGTCAGCAGCCGTTCCACCGGATACCTGGGTGGAGTCGACTATCCGGGTGTCCACTCACTGGACCGTCATGGCCACTGGACTCACTACGGCTCCCACGGACATGTCTGGGTGCCCGCCGTCGCGGTGGGATGGACGCCGTTTCGGCATGGACGGTGGTGTTTCCTCGCCGGCGGATGGACCTGGGTCAGCTACGAGCCCTGGGGCTGGCTGCCCTACCATTACGGGCGCTGGATCTATTACGGCCCCCGGAGCCGGTGGGCTTGGGTGCCCGGCGGATTCAACCGCTGGCATGCGGCTCACGTCGACTTCTACTGGGGAAACGGTTACGTCGGCTGGGCGCCGAGAGGCTACTACGGAAGGGGCCGCCGGGGGCGCGGCAACACGACCGTCGTGGTCAACAACAACATATTCAGGAATTGGAATCCTCGAGACCGCTCCAACGGGCTGACCGTCGTTCATGGGCGCGATCTGGGAAGAGGACCAGGAAGGACCCGAGTCGTCGCGTCCAACGCCATCGTGGGCAGATTCCGGGAGGGGCTCCCCCGAGAACTCCAGCGTCCACGCGGGCGGGGTCCGAATGCCGTCTATTCGAGAAGCGGCGTCCGCTCCTCGAGGTCGGCTTCCAGAACTCGTGATCGACTCGTGGGTACCGGTTCCCGGCGTTCCGGCGTCGCCAGGAGCGGTTCCAAAGGCTCGGTCGTCCGTGCCCCATCCCGGAGATCGGCCGTGAGCCGTTCCGACCGATCCGGGCCCGCCCGATCGACGGTTCGGCAACGGTCCGATTCGCGGCGCAGCGGGGGTTCCGGAGTTAATGTCATCCGCACGCCGACGCGGGCGCCGCAGACGACCCGTTCCACTGCTCCGAGCCGGAATCTTTCCCGGTCCGCGCCCGGATCCGGAGGGTCTTTCACCAACCGCAGCAACCGGCAGTTGTCAAAACCTCCGGTCGCCGCTCCCGATAACGTTTCCAAGGGCTCTCGCGGCCGGACTCCATCCCGGCCTTCGTTCGTCACGCGTCCCAATCGGACCGGGCCAACGGGAACCTTCTCCCGGCAGCGTCCCGATTCCCGGGAACGCGGGCGGTCCGGCCCGAGCTTCAGCCGCACTCCGAACCGGACTCCGCAATCGTCCCGCCCCTCTTCTCCGAGCCGGAGTATCTCCCGGTCCTCGTCCGGATCGCGAGGGTCCGTCACCCGACGCACCCCCCGCAACCAGTCCAGGCCCTCCGTCTCCAGGTCGAGATCCACTTCCCAGCGGACGGTCTCGCGTCCGTCAGTCCGGTCCTCGCCGCGTTCAAGCTCTCGTCCCTCGGTGCGATCACGGCCTGCTCCCAGGTCGACTCCCTCATATCGCGCTCCGTCGCCGCCGAGAAGCAGGCCATCCGGTTCCCAGGTCCGGTCCGCGCCCCGATCATCCGGATCTTCCAACCGCAGTTCCGGCTCTCGACGTTCATCCAGGCGCCAACGGTGACTCCGGGTCGAACATGGAAAGGAAAACGGGCAACCCTGGTGGTTGCCCGTTTTCGTTTCCGGATGGAGCGTACCGCCGGGCCGGCCGCCGGCTGCGGCGACTTTCACCACGGGCGCATAGTAAACTGAGCCCGGCAAAACTGGGTCATAAACAGGTCCGATCAAGGCGTTCCCAGCGCTGAAATCGGCAGAGCGCATCCCGGGAGACGCTTTCCTATGCCAACGATGACGGGCGCCCGCTTCCTGGCCGAAACACTCCACGGGTACGGCGTCACTCACTTCTTCTTCATGCCGGTGGTCATCCCCGAGGCCATGCCCGAAATGGAGCGGATGGGCATCGCCAGAGTCATGACCCACGGCGAGAAGGCGGCCGCCTACATGGCCGACGGTTACGCCCGGGTCCGCCGGGGGATCGGCGTTTGCGGCGCCCAGTCGGTGGGCGCCCTGAACCTCGCGGCCGGACTCCAGGATGCCTATCTGGCCTGTTCCCCCGTACTCGCCCTGACGGGGCGGCTTCCTCAGATCCGTCAGGACCGGAACGCCTACCAGGAGGTGGATCACACCGGACCCTTCGCCGCCGTGACCAAGTACAGCAAGGCCGTGACCGCCGTGGACCACTTTCCCCGCTTTCTCCGCCAAGCCATTCGGGAGGCCACGACGGCAACGCCTCGACCCACCAACCTGGAATTGTGGGGGATCTTCGGCGGAGAGGTGATGAGCGGCGAGGCAGACCTGGAGATCGTGGTGGAAGAGCCCTTCGCCCGGATCCCGCCGTTCCGCCCCGAGCCGGAGTTGGCACCCGTGCTCGACGCCATCGAGTTGTTGGTCAAGGCCAGCCGGCCCATCGTGGTAGCGGGAGGCGGCGTGACCGTCTCCGGGGCGGGCCAGGAACTGGTGGAGCTCTCGGACCGGCTGCAACTGCCCGTCATCACCTCCCTGAACGCCAAGGAGACCTTCCCCTTCGACCACCCGCTGGCCGTCGGTGTTTCGGGCCAGTACTCCCGCACCTGCGCCAACCGGGCCCTGGCCGAAGCGGACCTGGTCTTCTTCGTGGGAAGCCACACCGGCGGCCAGGTGACCAACGACTGGCGGATCCCCCGGCCCGGAACCCGGGTCGTCCAACTCGACATCGATCCGGCCGAGTTGGGCCGGTCCTTTCCCATTTCGGCCGGAATGCAGGGCGACGCCCGGGCCGGACTGCGCAAGATGCTGGACCACTGCAGCGGCGTCGAGTCCTCGGAGCTGGCCCGGTCCCGCGCCGGTTGGATCGCCCGCATTCACCAACTGGTCCAGGAGTGGCGGGACGAAGTGGCGCCCGTGGTCAACTCCGATCTGCTCCCCATGCGGCCGGAACGGCTGTGCAAGGAGCTGACCCGGATCCTGCCCGACGACGCCATCCTCGTGTCCGACACCGGGCACTCGGGCATCTGGACCGGAACCCTGGTGGACCTGACGTCGCCTGATCAATCCTACATCCGCTGCGCCGGGTCCCTGGGATGGGGGATTCCCGCAGCCATCGGCGCCAAGTGCGCCGCCGGAGACCGGCCCGTCATCTGCTTCACCGGAGACGGCGGCGTCTGGTACCACATGACGGAGTGGGATACGGCGCTTCGCTACGGCATCCGAATGGTGACGCTGATCAACAACAACGCCTCGCTGAACCAGGAGAAGGATCTCAACGAAAGGATCTACGGCGGCCGCCAGCCGGGGTCCGATCTCCTCTGGAGGCTCACCGACGCCGACTTCGCCAAGATCGCCGAGTCCATGGGCTGTTGCGGGATCCAGGTCAACAAGCCAAGCGAATTGGCCGGCGCCCTGGAGCAGGCCTTGGCTGCCGACCGGCCCGCCGTGATCGACGTCAAGACCCATATCGAAGGCATTGCACCCAAGGCCTGGGACTAAGTGCATCTGCTCCTGGATGGGATAACGAACGACAAACGTAGTTGAGAAAACCGAAGTCGTTCGAGGTCGACACGAAAGTGCTGGCGTGGGCAAACAGTGTCCCCGGATCGAGTCTCCATTGGAAGTAAGGGAACGAAGCCGATTCCTCGACGATCATCGCTTGTCCGAGAGCCTGAATTCGGCATGCCGCTGGCTCCGGTCACTGTTGGACGACCGGGGGAGCGTCCGGAGATCGGACGAGGCTTCCCTCTACTACAAGGTTCCCGGCAGTCTGGCCGTCAACGGCGCCTTCGACGCGGCGTATTCCTGCCTTGACTGGTTTGCCTCGCGTTTTCTGGGAAACCGTGGCCAACTGGCCATTCCGCCGGAGCAGGAGGCGTCCCGGTTCACCAACACCTACGATCGAGGCTGGCTGGTCTGGGGCGCCGGGATCTGCGGCCGATATGACATCGCCTTTCCACTTGCCGAGGACATTCTCGCGTATCAGGACCGGGAGAGCGGCGGTTTCCTGGACAGAGCGGCGGATCTACACGAGGGAGAAGGCGTCCAGCACGCCATGACCGCCGGATTCGCCGGCCTGGGACTTCTCTCCACCCGCCACGTTGCCGCCGCTCGGCGCGCGGGTGATTTCCTCATCGACCTGTTGAAGCTTCAACCCCACCCTCAGGAGGGGCTATATCTGGCGGCCGACCGCTGTACGGACGGCACCCGGAAGTTGCTCCTGGAACGGACCAGCAGGGACTTCGTGGACCGCGGCGGGCTCAAACAACGGCCGGCCCGACTGGGGCCGGTCCAGGTGCTGTTGGTGCGCCTTTATCGGCTGACCCGGGAAAACCGCTATCTCGACGCGGCGCGGACCTACACGGACGCCGTCCTGACCGGAAGGGACGGGATCTACGACTGCGTGGAATCCCACAAGTTCCTCTGGGGCCTGACCGAGCTGTTCCAGGTGTCTTCTGAAGATCGCTACCGGCGGGCGGCCCGCCGGATCGCCGCCCATCTGATCCGGAGCCAACAGCCGGACGGGCAATGGTGGGGCGACGCCGTGGGCGGCGGAAAACCGGGTCAGTCGCTGGACCTCCGGCTCAACACGACCTGCAACGCGCTGGTGGGACTGGCCGCCTACCGTTCCTGGGCCGGACGCTGAAATCCGCCTGCCGGCGAATTCGAGCGAGCGGATTCCCGTATCCTGACGGGCTTCGTCACGCCAGCCAGGGCCGCACGGGCGCAGTGCGATAGACGAGCTGGAGGATATTGTCCTCCGGGTCCCGGAAAAACGTCAGCTTGGTGCCGTTCGGCAGCTCCCGGGTCGGTTCGACTGCAATCCCCTTCTCCTGCAGATCGCGGCGAGAGGCGTCCATATCCTCCACCAGGAATGCGATGTGCCTGATCCCGGCGTCGTCGTCCTCTTTCCGGGTCCGGGCCTTGCCGTTGGAGTTGAGGATCTCGAGCAGAGCTCCACCGGACAAACCCAGAAAGTGATAGTCGATTTCCGTATCGCCGAGAACGACGGTCCCTTTCGACAGGAGCTCGAAACCCAGGGTCTGGCAATACCAGTCCGCCAAGCTCTCAGGATCGTCCGCCACGATTGCCACATGTTCCAGAACCTTCATACCTGTTTCCTCCAGGAGAATTTCAACGCCAGTACTTGGATCAGGGATTGGGAGGAGAGGTGCAGATGAGAATCTCCATGGTCTCGTCCCCCGTATTCTCGACGCCGTGTTCGCACCAGGGCGGCAGATGGATGAAGGTCCCCGCACTCACCGCGACCTGTTTCCCCGCCAACGTCATGGTCCCCTGCCCCTTCAGGATGACGTAGCACTCCTCGGTGTGGTGGCTGCCCACTTCCAGGACCACGTGGGGCGGCACGAAGAACATGACCATTCCCATGTTCTCCGCCGGGGCTCTGGGATTGGAAGGATGCACCACGCGGACACCGATTCCCTCGCAACCCGGATACTTGACCGGAACGCCGTCCTGCACGGTGACGATGTTGGGCTCCACCAACTCGTCCGGCTTCGGAATCGGCGGCTCCCCTTCATATCCCCGGAACTCGGTGATCTTGGCCATCTGCGATCTCTCCCTACTCTTTTGCCCGTCTACCAGTCCCGAGTATATCCGGCGGTCCATCCACCATCGACCGTCAGGACCGCTCCATTGATATAGCTCGCCTCCGGCGAAACCAGAAAGAGCACCGGCCAGGCGACTTCCAGCGTCTCAGCCGGGCGTCCCAGAGGAATATGGGCCAGCAGGCTCGCGGCGTTCTCCGTGTAGACGCCATCGGCGCCGTAGAAGAGCTTCTTCGTTCCCCGGGTCAGGGTGGAACCGGGCGCCACCGCGTTGACCAGAATGCCGTGGGGACCCAGTTCCAATGCCATGGAGCGGGTCAGATTGACCACGCCGGCCTTGGCTGCGACGAAGGCGCTCTGCAACCGCAACGGCACCAGGCCGGCAACGGATGAAATGTTGACGACACGTCCCCCGCGGTTACGGAGCAGGGCGGGGACCGCAGCCTTGCTGACGACGTAGACGCCGGTCAGATCCACCTCCAGGATCCGGCTCCAGTCTTCCTCCCGGAACTCGTGAATGGGCACACGTCCGCCAAGGGTGTTGATTCCGGCGTTGTTGATCAGAATCGAGAGCTTGCCCCACTTCTCCTCCACCCGGTCGACGGCCCGCTTCATTTGCTCGGAGCGGCTCACATCTCCCTCGATGGCGAACGCAGCGCCTCCGGACTCCCTGATCCCGGCCGCTGTTTTTTCAGCCGTATCCAGATCGAGATCCACGATGGCCACCTGAGCGCCGTTGGCCGCCAGAAGCCTGGAGATCGACTTCCCGATGCCTTGTGCCCCGCCGGTGACCAACGCCACTTGATTCTTGAGATCGACTTTCAAGCCTCTCTCCCCCGAGCCCGGTTACCAAAAGCCGCCCGCAATCGTCTCCCGTCCTTCAATTTCGACCAGCCTGCATCCTCGACAGGTCAGTGCCGGGTACAACCGATGCCGTAGACTCGCGCCCGCTCCAGATACAGTTTGAGGCGAAAAGGTCGCAGCACAGCGTCGACCAGATCCGGTTTTCCCTTCCAACGGACCAACAGCCGCGGCCCTCTTCCGCTGATGGGAAGGCTCTCCTGCCGCGAAAAGCCAGGAATGACTTCCCCGTCCGTATCCAGCAACTCGGCGCGGATCGATCCTCCGGAAGCATCCCCGTTCACGTAGAGGGTCTCCCGCGATCCCCCGACCGCCAGCGCATGGGTGGTGAGAGTCCCCCGGGTCCCGGCCTCCCAAGCGACGAATCCTCCCCGGTCCAGAAACGCCACACCGATGCCGGGCCGGCCTCCGGTCCCGTGACCCACATGGTCGCCCCGGTAGTAGATGGCCGTCTCCTCCCCGACGGAGACCTGGGAGGGTACGGGATAAATGGAGCCGGCGTCCCACTTCCCATCCGAACCCAGGGGCAGGAAAGGAACCCGGAACCGCTGCCAGTCGATACCGTCGCGGCTGACGGCAAGCTGACCGAAGAGCCGATCAGTGTCCCGATCGAAGGCCGCTGTGTAGAGCACATAGGTGTCTGCCGCGCGGCTGTACTTGAAGACACCGGGCGTATAGAGGTCGAAGTCGTGGGGATCGGCCTCGTCGGGACCATGCACACTCACCGGATTGGACCAGTGGAAGGCATCGGGGCTGGTGGCGCGGGCGATGAAGCGCCGTCCCAGCATACGGGTTCTGAAGTAGCCCACGTATTGTCCCACCCGGTCATCCCAGAAAAAGATGTTGTGGGTGTCGAATCCCCCGTGGAGATTCACCCGGGCGTCGGTCTTCCAGTGCAGGCCGTCCGCCGAGAAGGCGATGCCCACCCCGCGGCCCCGGAAATCCCAGAGATGAAACATCATCTTGTAGCGTCTGGCCGGATCCGGCTCGGCTCGATCCTTGACCACCCAGTAGACCTTGTTGCGGGCCCCATCCGGCCCCGCGAAGACGATGTTGTTCTCCCGGGAACCGTTGGTTTCGACGATGCCGAGGATCGGCTTCTCCCAGACCAGTCCGTCGCTGGAGGTGGCATAGAGGCAGCGCCCCTGCTCCAGGTTGGGGCCTCTGAGCTGCCCCGGGTTGAGGCGGGACTCGTACCACATCTTGTACAGCTTGTCCTCGCCGTCGTAAATCACGCAAGCGTACCCGACGGAACCGGCCTCCCAGGGCCGATCGGCCACCAGGATCGGGTTGCCGGGATGCTTCCTGACGTCTCCCATGACACGCTGCAGGCCCTGGAACCGGGCAACCACGTGATTGTCGTGGAGAAAGAGAGTCTCCATGCGGCCCCAGCCTCCGACCCGTTGACCGATATGGACGAGGCGGGACTCTCCTGCCGGCTCACGGATCCCCGTTCCAACGGCAAGGGTCGCCGGCGGCGCCGAGAGGGCGAGAAGAGACAGGCAGCAGGGGAACCAGGCAGGTCTCACGGGATTCTATTTACGACGATGCCAACTGCGAAAGGCGCGGCCAGCGTCGGGCAGTTGGCCGCACAACTCCGGGAAATGGGGCCGACCCCGGGAAAATGGTCGGGGCAGAGGGATTTGAACCCCCGACTTCCTGCTCCCAAAGCAGGCGCGCTACCAGACTGCGCCATGCCCCGCCACGACCGAGAATTGGAGAATACCACACGGTGTTCCGCCGGCAGCCGGCACGACCTCTGCGGATCGTACGCTTGCGTTAGAATGTTCCCGACAAAGCGAAAGTGGCGGAATTGGCAGACGCGCCAGATTTAGGATCTGGTGGGGTTACTCCCCGTGGGGGTTCGAGTCCCCCCTTTCGCACTTCTCCCTGCGTTCGAGTTTCAATGGTCATTGACAGGGATCAAGGCAATCGGCGCGCCTGTCCCCGCTGTGGCGACAAGTGCGAACCCATCCCGGCCAGGAGAAAGACACTTTGAGCTTCGAGCGAACCTGTGCCGAATGCCGGGCTTTGCGGGCCGTGCGCGGGCTCCAGCACTGCGGGCGTTGCGGGAAGGTCACCGAGACCCTACTGCGCTGGATGGACTTCCGGTCCTGCGTCCGTTGCGGACGCGACACACGGGTCATCGAGCCGACTTGCAAGGGTTGCCGCCGCCAGTTGGTGGCCGCCCACTACCGGGAACGGGCCGAGCGCAGAAACGGACAGCGCCGGCTTTATTGAGGAGGCTGTCCCGAGGAAGGGACGCCGGGAGCCGGCGGGGACGGCAACGGTGTCGATGGCATTGAATCTATTCCCTACTTCGGGGAATCCCCGGCTCCCGCCGGAAACGCCGTCTCCCCGGCGTGACTTCGCCGGGGTCCTCCTCACCGGGCACAGGGGAGACAATCTGGGGTTCGGAGAGTTCTCTCGCCGGACGTTCTTCGAGAGCGACCTGGACATGGCCTTTGAACTTGCATCCTTTTTCCATACTGACCCGGACCGCGGTGAGGTCACCGTGGACCACGCCGGAGGGACCCAGAAAGACCAGCTCTTCTCCTTGAAGGTTGCCTTTGACGTGACCCTCGATCCGAATCACCCGGGCCACGATATCGCCTTGGACCCGCCCGGCCCGGCCCACCGTGACGGAGTGACCCGAAAGCGACAGCCCGCCTTCGAGCCGGCCGTGGATCGTCAAGTCCTGAGTGCCGCTGACCTCCCCCTTCAGGACGAGCGCTTCCCCGATGACGGCTTGCTGTGCAGATTCGCCGGTGGGATGGGTCTGGACCGGATCTGCAGGACGGGAGTCCAGGGAAGGGATCGAGGGTTCCGGAGCCTTCTTCCTTCTCCACATGGCAGGTTCGAGCGGGCGATGATCAAGACCGGCTGAATCCCATATAGGCCAGGGACCACCAGAGTCGGCCTGCCCCGCTGGGGACAACCCGCGCGCCGGACGGATGGCCCTTGTCATTCTCTGGGACTTCAGTCGGTTACACGGTCCACGAAGTAAAAATCGGCTATATGGGAATATCCGGACCCTTCTCTTGTTCCCCTGTGCTGTGAACGCTTGGCCCAGTGCCTCCTCCTGGCGTTCACTTCACGCATTCTCAGTCGTCCATGGACTCAACCTGATGCTTTCGTCCGCCTCCGGCGAGCTGCCATAGTCCCCTCACCATCCATAGTTGGCGTCCATCGGACAGCTTCTATAACGATACAGAGCCAGAATGAATCTGACGTGAAAGTTTTGGCGGATCGGGTGAGAAAATAGTGAAATGATGCGCCGCACCGCCTGTTCCCCTCTGCTCCGAAGAAACCAGACGGAGATTAGTCCAGCCACAACAGCGAGACGATTTGGATCCGGACGGCTCGGGACATCTCTGTCCTCTACAAGCCTCACCTCGCCTGGCGCAAGCGCGGCCCGGCACCAACGGTTTGGTTACGGGACCGCGGCAAGGACATCGGCCTGAAAACCATTGCGGAGCTTCTCCACGGGCAGGTCAAGACCTGGACTCATTGATTGACCGGGGGCATGGATGAAGGTCGGTCCGGGTGGGTCAGGTTCAGTCCCGAACTCCCTCTGAGAGAGTCTCCCGGGCGCCCAGCCGGCGCAGCAGATCCGCGGCCTCGCTTTGGACCGGGAGCGGCGGAGAACCGGGATGGAAATAGTGCCGGGCCACGAACAGCGGCGTGTGTCCCTCCCGGTTGCTCACGTTGACCTCGGCGCCGCGGTCAACCAGCAGTTGCACCAGAGCCGGGGACTTGATGCGGGCGGCGCCGTGCAGAGCCGTGTCCCCGGCCTGGTTGGCGGCATTCACTTCCGCTCCGAACTCCAGGGCGAGCCGGACCGCGCGCAGTGATTGTTCTTCCGTCACCCGGCTCTCGGTCAGGTTTCGACCCACGCCCGCCGCCGCCATCAGGAGCGTTGTCCCATCGCTGGCCGCAAGCCGGGGCGAGGCGCCCGCCGCCGCCAGAACCTCCATGACACCGGCGTCCGCGGCCATGGCCGCCAGCAGGAAGGGGGTCGCCCCCGCCGGCCGTTTCCGGTCGGCGGTGTAGCCGAACCGCGGGGGATGCTTCACGAGCCGCGCGTCGGGGTCGGCTCCCCGCGCCAACAGCGCCTGAATCAGTTCCAGCTTGTCCTCCTGCAGGCCTCGCATGGCGCCCCACTCGTGTTCGGGACGCGCCACGATCCCCTTGCGGCCGGTCATCTCCGTCTCCCAGGTGCCGGCGGCCCAATGCAGAGCCGTGTAGCCCGAGCCGGCGGCGTTCGGGTCCGCTCCATGTTCAAGAAGCCAGAGGGCAAAAGGCACGTGGCCGCGGACGGTCGCCACCACCAGTGCGCTTTCACCGCCGGAAGCCGTCTCATTCGGGTCCACTCCCGCCGCCAACAAGGCTTGTGCGCCGTCGAGATCTCCGGCGCGGGCGGCAAATAGCAGAGGCGTGAAGCCGAACCTGGAACGTGCGGAAACCTCTGCGCCATGCTCGATCAGAGTGCGGGAGACTTCCGCATGTTTCTCCGCAAGCGCCCACATCAGCGCCGTCTGCTCTTCCCCGGGAGTCTTGGCGTTCACCTGTGCGCCGTGCAGCAGCAGGAGCTTGACCGCGTCCTCCGAACCGCTTCGGGCCGCATGCATGAGAGGTGTCTCGCCGCCGGCGGGAGCGGCGTCGGCATCGGCTCCGGCTCCAAGCAGGACCCTGACCATGGGGGCGCTCCCGTTGATGCAGGCCAGCCAGAGGGGCTGGACTCCAAGATCGTTGGAAGCCTTCACATCCGCTCCGGACTCGATCAGCAGGACCGCGTGGTCCAGGTCGTCCCGGTGGGCCGCCCAGTGCAGTGCCGTGGCGCCGTCGGCCTGACGCTGGTTCACGTCCGCACGCGCGGCCAGCAGGGATCGCAAAGCCTCGCCATTCCCTGACTGGGCGGCCTCCACCAGACGATTCGGGGAACTCCGGCCGGCGGCGGCCGGCGGTATCTGGAGCAACAACACCAGGCACGCCGGGACGACAAGGCCGAGGGAACGGAACGCCGGCCCGACAGGCAGCCCGGGGAGGCGGGAGCCACAGTTTCTGATGGGTCGGATTTTCATCTCAGCCGGACCCTTGGGATGCGCTTGCGGGCCATCGCGGGCCGTCGCCATAATACTTCGAAAAGAGCCGGTCGCGAATTCATGAATTCCAGGATAATCGCCGCTTGTTTGGGACTCTACCTGGCCGGCGCCCCTCATCTCCACGCGGCAGGCCAAGGTGTCTTGGAGAGTCCCGGAGCCGGACTCGAACCGCAAATTCCCGCTTCCGCCCCGCCGTCACTGAGCCCATACCGGGCGCTCCTGGACCGCAACTGCACGAGCTGTCACAACCGGCAACTCAAGACGGCGGGAGTCGAGCTCGACAGTCTGGATCTGTCCCGCGTGGGTGATGACGCCCCGGTCTGGGAGAAGGTGGTTCGCCAGCTCAGAACCGGGATGATGCCGCCGCAGGGGATGCCGCGTCCGCCGGCTGAGGACCGCTCGGCGTTCAGCGCTTGGCTGGAGTCCGCGCTCGACAAGGCGGCGGAGGCCAATCCGGACCCGGGCCGGCCGGCGTCCTACCGCCTGACCCGGACGCAATACGCCAACGCCATTCGGGACCTCCTGGCGCTGGAAATCGACGGCCCGTCGCTGTTGCCGCCGGACGATCCGGCGTTCGGTTTCGACAATGTCGCCGATTCCCTCTCCTTCTCTCCGTTGCTCCTTGAAAGGTACCTGTCGGCGGCCCGGAAAATCAGCCGGCTTGCCGTCGGCGACCCCACGATGCAACCGGCAGCCGCCACGTACACGACTTCCCCCCTGGCGGTGCAGTCGGGCCGCATGAGCGAGGAGCTTCCGTTCGGATCCGGAGGAGGACTGGCGATCCGTCATCATTTCCCGCTCGACGGCGAGTACGCGATGACGATCTCGCTTCAACGGCGCCGCACCAGCCGGCCCCGGCAACTGGACGTTCGATTGGACGGGAAGCAGCTCCGCCTCATTCGCCTCGACGGCCAGGGGAGCCGTTCCGCATACGGTCAGCCGGCGGCTCCGGATCTGACGGTCCGGTTTCCGGCCGGCGCCGGGACCCGGACCGTGGGCGTTTCCTTCCTCCGGAGAGCGCCGGCGCCTGAGGGCTTGGGCCCGGCGCGCCTCCCCGTGGGCAGTCTCCGAGGCGGCTATTCCGATTCGGGAGTGCGCAGCGTCCGGATCGACGGCCCCTTCCGGGTCGAAGGCCCAGGCGACACTTCAAGCCGCAGGCAAATCTTCATCTGCCGTCCCCTCTCGGAGGGAGAATCGGACGAGCTGGCCTGCGCCCGGCGGATCCTGGCCAACCTGGCCCGGCGCGCCTTCCGCCGCCCGGTGACGAACGGCGACGTCGATCCCTTGCTCGAGTTCTACCGGCAGGGCCGATGCCGAGGGGACTTCGACGCCGGCATTCAGTCGGCGCTGGAAAGGATCCTGGTCGATCCGGAGTTCCTGTTCCGGGTGGAGCGGGACCCTCCGACGGCGGCTCCGTCAACCGCCTTCAACCTCGGCGCCCTGGATCTGGCTTCCCGCTTGTCTTTCTTCCTCTGGAGCAGCGCCCCCGACGAGGAACTGCTCGAGGCCGCGATTGGCGGAAAGCTGAGCGATCCCGCAGTCCTGGCAGACCAGGTGCGAAGGATGCTGGCCGACCCCCGCTCCGGGACTCTGGTGACGAACTTCGCAAGCCAGTGGCTGCATCTCCGAAATCTCCGGGCCGTCACGCCGGACGAGAACCGGTACCCGGAATGGGACGACAATCTGCGGGAGGCGCTCCGGCGGGAGACGGAGCTGTTTCTACAGAGCCAGTTGGTGCGGGACCGGAGCGTGACCGAGTTGCTGGACGCCGGCTACACCTTCGCCAACGAACGCCTGGCCCGGCACTACGGTATCCCCCACGTCTATGGGAACCGGTTCCGGAGGGTGGACCTGGACGATGAGCGGCGCCGGGGCCTGTTGGGCCAGGGCAGCGTCCTGACCGTCACTTCGTACGCCACTCGCACCTCGCCGGTGCTGAGGGGCAAATGGCTGCTGGAGAATGTTCTCGGAACCAAGGTGCCCCCGCCGCCGCCCGACGTGCCGGAACTGCCCGAACATGGCGAGGCGGCGCGTCCCGCCTCGCTGCGGCAGCGCATGGAGCAGCACTCCAGGAATCCGGCCTGCTCCAGTTGCCACCGCTTGATGGACCCCCTCGGCTTCGCGCTGGAGAATTTCGATGCCATCGGCCGCTGGCGGGACCAGAGCCGGGACGGCGTTCCCATCGATTCCCTGGCCACCCTGCCGGACGGGACCACGATCCACGGCCCGGCCGACCTCCGAAGCCTGATTCTGAGCCGCCGCCGGGAATTCGTCGAGAATCTGACCGGCAAGCTCCTGACCTATGCCGTGGGCCGCGGCGTCGAACACTATGACATGCCGGCCATCCGTGAGATCATGAGGCAAGCGGCGCCGGCCGACTACCGCTGGTCGGCGCTGATCCTGGGCGTCGTCAAGAGTCGGCCGTTTCGCATGAAAAGGTCCGCACCATGAGGATCATCCGCAAGGTTTCCCTGCCCCGCCGCACGTTTCTGCGCGGCCTGGGCGCCGCCATCGGACTGCCCCTGTTGGACAGCATGGCGCCGGCCCTTTCGCCCGGACGCGCCGGGGCGAACCCGCCGGCCGACCGGCTGGGAGTGGTCTATGTGCCTCACGGGGCGGTGATGGAGAATTGGACTCCCGCCGCCGGAGGGGCCGAGTTCGAACTGACGCCGATCCTGCAACCGCTGACTCCGTTTCGGGACCGCCTGCTGGTCTTGACCGGACTCAGCAACGAGCCGGCCGTATCATTGCCCGGCGAGCCGGCCGGTGGACATGGACGGATCGGGGGAGCGTTCCTGACCGGCGTCCACGTGAAACCGACGGAAGGGGCGGGAGTCGAAGCCGGGGTCTCCTTCGACCAGATCGCGGCGGCGCAGTACGGGAAACATACCCAACTGGCTTCATTGGAACTGGCCCTGGAGGCGACCGGCCTGTCGGGGGCCTGCGACGTCGGCTACAGTTGCGCCTACATCAACACCCTCTCCTGGCGCAATTCGACCACGCCCCTCCCCACGGAGAACAACCCGCGTGCGGTCTTCGAACGCCTCTTCGGCGACCAGGAGAGCACCGACCCGGCCGAGCGGCTCCGCCGGATCCGGAGCAAACGGAGCATTCTCGACTCGGTGACCCGGAAAGCGGCCCGGCTGCAGGCCAGGATCGGCGCCGGCGACCGCAACAAGATCGTCGAATACCTGGACGCGGTTCGGGACGTGGAGCGGAGGATCCAGATCGCGGAAACCCAGGCCGGCCGGCAGGCGGCGGTGCTGGAGCGCCCCGCCGGGATCCCCGGCAGCTTCGAAGAGCACGCCAAGCTGATGATCGACCTCCAGGTCCTGGCCTACCAGTCGGACCTCACCCGGGTCATCACCTTCATGATGGGCCGGGAGCTGAGCCAGCGGACCTATCCCGAGATCGGAGTCCCGGACCCGCACCACCCCCTGTCCCACCACCAGTACGATCCGGAGAAGCTGGAGAAACTGACTCGGGTCAGCATTCTCCACATGCGGATGTTCGCCTATTTCCTCCAGAAGCTGCGATCCACCCCGGAGGGGAATGGCTCGCTGCTGGACCAGGTGACCCTTCTCTACGGAAGCGGGATGAGCGACAGCGACCTGCACACGCCCCGCAACCTGCCGATTCTGGTGGCCGGAGGAGGGGCGGGCCGGCTCAAGGGAGGCCGCCACGTCCGGTTCCAAAAGGGGACTCCGCTGACCAACCTCTACATGACGGTCCTGAGCCAGTTGGGAGTGCCGGCCGAGCGCATCGGCGACAGCACCGGGCAGGTGGAGTTCCTCTCGGACGTGTAGCCGGATGAGCGATCTGGCCTGGACTACGCCACTGGTTCCCGACACTCCCGGATGACCTTCCGATAGCTGTCGAACAGCGATCCGAAGACCGCGTCCCAAGTTCGCTCCAGCGCCATCGTCCGGGACCGGGCCCCCATGCTCCTTCGCAGTTCCTTGTCCTTGATCAAGCGATCCAGGTAGCGCTCGAACTCCCGATCGTTCGATGCGATGAATCCGTTGGACCCGTGATCGACCAGCTCCCGGGGACCCATCTTGTCGGTGACGACGACGGGCAGGCCCGAACTCATGGCCTCCAGCACCACGTTGCCGAAGGTGTCCGTCTCTGAGGGAAATGCGAACAGATCCGACGACGCGTAGGCCCGGCTCAGATCGAGTCCCGTCACGAATCCGGTGAACTTCGCGTTCGGCGCTTCCCGCTCCATGCGACTGCGAAAGGGTCCATCCCCCACCACCACGAGGCGGGCGTCCCGGCGGCTGCGGAAAATCCGCGCCAGTAACGGAAGGTTCTTCTCCACCGACACCCGACCCACGTAGAGGACGGTCGTCCGGGCGGGCTCCTGGCGATGCTCCGGACTGAATTTCCGCGCATCGACGCCGCGGGAGAAGCGATCCATGGGGACCCGGATCCTCCGTTCCAGGGTTCGGGCGATGCTGCTGGATGGAGCCAGGACCGTCTGGCAATGCCGGTAGAACCACTCGACGAACTTCCAGCAAACCTCCAGCGTGGACCGCTCCAGGAGATCGGAGGGCAGCCCCAATCTTGTCATCAGACTCCGTCTTCGGGTTTCGACGTATTCCGGCAGAGCCGTGTGGTAAACGCCCACAAGGGGAAGCCGAAGCTTCTTGGCGGCGGCCAGAGCGTTGAGGCCCATGGACCCCGGGGTCGCCGCGTGGATCAGGCCGTATCCTCCCTCACGGCAATCCTTTAGGAGGTTCCCTCGCGGAGTCCAAAGATCGAAGACCAGCCCGGCGTAGTAGCGAATGGGGAGCCGGGGCCGGTAGCGATAAATCCGGACCGAACCCTGTTTCTCCAGGGACGTCCGGGAACCGTAGGTGAAGAAGTCCAGGTCGATCTTCCGCCGCCGGCAATAAGCCGCAAGGTACTGGTACGTGTTGGACACCCCGTTCACCTGGTCCAGGGTGTCGGTGAAAACGGCAATTCCGGGCACCGTAGCGGATCTGCCCAGCACCACGGTCTTGGAGCCGGCACCCATTGCGGAACCGGAGCGAGACCTCCGATGCGGTGAAATCATCCTGTCCGATACATTATCAGCGAGGGCCGAAGGGAAACTTCAATTTGGCTTATGTTTGGGTGAAGAGCCCGCGGTCTTTTTGAAAGAAGAGAAAGTGAGGCGCGGCGCAGCGGCCCACTCGTGAGGAAGCTTCTCAGATACGCCGAAGCGCCATCCCGCCTGATCGACGTTTGGACCCCCGGTTGGCGAGTTGAGATCTAGCGCCGGCCCTCTCGATGAAGACTGCCTGGGCCGCTCTCGACTTCTGCCCAGGTTCAGGCGACCGGCCCACGTACGTTCCGTCCGGCCGGCAGTCCCAGGCCGACGCATTGTCCCGCTCGTAGACCCGAAGGATCTCTTCCAGCTCCTGCTTCAAGTCCGGGTCGCGAACCGGCACGACGGTCTCCACCCGTTTCTTCAGGTTCCGCTTCATCCAGTCCGCGGAACCCAGGAAGTATTCGGGCTCGCCGCCGTTGACGAAACGGTAGAGCCGGCTGTGCTCCAGAAAGCGCCCCAGGACGCTGAACACCCGAATGTTCTCGGACAATCCCGGGACTCCGGGCCTGAGGCAGCAGAGTCCGCGAACGTTCAGGGTAATGGGCACCCCGGCCTGGCCGGCCCGGTAGAGCTCCCGAATGATTCCCGCGTCCTGAAGCTGATTCATCTTGGCGTGGATGCCACTGGGCCGGCCCGCGGCCGCGTGTTCGGCTTCCCGGCGGATGAGCTGATTGAAACGTTTGCGCATGGCCACCGGGGCGACGATCATCTGCGAGTACCCGGTGTGCGGCGTCTTTCCCGTCAGCGCGTTGAAGACCGCCGCGATGTCGCGGCAGATCTCCGGATCGGAGGTCAGGATCCCCACATCCTCATACATTTTCGCGGTTCCCGTGTGGTAGTTGCCTGTTCCCACATGGGCGTAACGGCGGATTCTCCCCTGCTCTTCCTCCCGGAGCACCAGGGCCAGCTTGACATGGGTCTTGAGCCGCTCCACGCCGTAGGCCACGTGGGCGCCCTCGTTCTCCAGGTACTTCCCCCAGGCGATGTTGGGAGCCTCGTCGAATCGAGCCGTGACCTCCACCAGCACCGCCACCTGCTTGCCTCTCCGGGCGGCTTCGGCCAGCGCCTTGACGATGGGGGAATCGCCGCTGGTCCGGTAGATGGTCAGCTTGATGGCCAAGACGTCCGGGTCGACGGCGGCGGCCTCGATGAACCTCAGGACCGACGAGTCGAAGCTGTGATAGGGATGGTGAAGGAGAATATCGCCACGGCCGATCTCGTTGAAGATGGCGGCGGGGCGGCCAAACTCCAGGCGGCGCAGGCGGGGATGCGTCATGGGCCGGTGAGGCGGGAATCGGAGGTCGCCGCAATTGCCCGGATTGAAATCGGCCAAGTCGCTGAGCCTGAGCAGTTGCCTCGTGGGATAGAGGTCATCGGAATCCATCTCCAACTGGCGGATCAGCCAATCGGCGAGTTCCCCGGGCATGTCCGGATTCACCTGGAGCCGGACCGCGCCCGCGAAGCGCCTGGCCTTCAGTTCGCTGCTCACCTGCTGAATGATGCTCCCCGGGGCCTGGGACTCGTCCTCCAACAGGTGCCGGAACCGATCCGGATCTCCCGAGCTGCCCCTGGTCACGCGAAAGGCGTAGATTCCCAGAGGAGGAATCTCCGGGTACAGCAGGTCGATATTCCCGGCAATGACCTGCTCCAAGGGCGTGAACCCGGAACCGTCCGGGAGGGGAACCCACCGGGGACGGTTGTCCGGCACCTTGATCCGGACGAAACGCTCGCGTCCGTCGTCATCGGGGAAAAGGATCGCCAGATTCAGTCCCAGGTTGCTGATGAAGGGGAAGGGGTGCGCCGGATCCACAACCAGCGGCGTCAGGATCGGCATCACCGCATCTTGGAAATATTCCCGCAGGTGCCGTCTCTGCGACGCCTGCAACTGATCGTAATCGACAACACCCACTCCCTCGGCGGCCATGGCGGGGCCCAGATCCCCCAAAAGCGTCTCGCCCAACCTCCTGGACTGGTTTCGCAGTTCGGTCTGACAGGTCCGGAACACGGTTTCCGGCGAGCGGCCGTCGATGGCGGTTTTCTTGGAGCGGTTTCGGATCTGGCGCTTCAACCCGCTGATCCGCTTCATGAAGAACTCATCATGGAGCATCCCGGCGATTCCGGCGAATTTGACTCGCTCCAGGAGGGGAAGGTTTCGATTCTCCACCAGGGCGACCACGCGGCTGGCGAAGCCCAGCCAGCTCAGTTCCCGATTGAGAAAGGCTTCCGGGGAATTGACTGCAATGCGGGGCGGGGACGATGACGGCGTTTGAGAAACTGCTGACATTGTGAAGTTTTCACAAATTGGACCACAACCAACCCAGGTTCTTCAAGAGAACGGGAAACCGGATTGAGGGGCGGGGTGGAATCCGGTCTGCAAAGTGACCCTGGAGTTTCCCGACGGATGGTTGGGGCGGCATCCCCTCACGGGCGCCGACCTGGAGGGAGAGACAGCGTATCTCCGTTCAGGCGGCTGCACGCTCCATTGCGTCTGAGCGGGAACGGCGGACAGAGGTCCGTCACCACGGCGTTGCATGGGCCCGGAACCGTTGGAATTTCCCCTCCGTCGCCTCGTGGGCCCGGACGTGAAGTTGCTCCAAGCGGCGTTCCAGGAGATCCAGAGGTATCGAAGACCCGGGGCGGGGACGAATCTCCGTCCAGATGCTGCGGGCCATCTCCCGATGGACCGCCAGGTCATGGAGGTCTCCCAGCACGCCCTGTAGAGACTTGAGCCTCTTGATCAGGGAAGCAGCCTCCCGGCCCGGATAGAGGCTGCGAAAGAACTCGAGCAGGTAGCGGAGCTTCTTGCAGTCGATCCGAAGCCGATGCAAAACCTCGATTTCCAATCCGGTGAGACTCTCTCTTCCGGCGACTCGGCGGTACGCCTTCCGAATCCGCTTGGCGGCGACGGCTCCGAGGGGTCGTCGGCCCTTCTTGGGAAGCGACTGCGGATCGGTTCCAGAGAGCAGGAACGTTTCCCACCGGTCCACCGCCGCCGCCCATGAAGCGGCACCCAGGGCTTCCGACAAGATGGGTTGCTGGCCCCTGCGCCGGCGCCGCGCCAGTTCCTTGACGGGAATCAATTCTTGCCGTATCTGCTGCGGGAGGCCGGATTCATAGGCCCCCAGCTTCTCCAGAAAGACATCCAGATCCCGGGCCTCGCCGGTCACCCGGGTCATGGACGAGAGCGCGACCCTGGCGCGTTCGGCCTCGGCCGCCGGGAAGACCCCCTTGACCTGGGTCAGCGCCGATCGAGCCCGGCGCACGGCGACGCGGAAATCGTGGAGGAACTCAGGGTCCCGAGTCCCGAGCACACCCTCCTGGTTGTGGAGAATCGCCCTCAACAGGGACAAATGGATCTTCCGAAGAGCCTGATGAGCCGGCATTCCGGCAGACAGTTCCAGCGTCGGCTTGGATGGGTAGCGGACGAGGCGGTCCTGGACCCGGCCATTGATCCCGGCGGAACCCTCTCCACTCTCCCTGGCTTGCATGCTTGGCAATGGGCCGTAGTAGACTGGCTGTACTTCGGATAATGACAGGATTCAGCCGGTCATGAAACAACTGCTCATTTTTCGGCATGCCAAATCGGATTGGAACGCCGCGTTCCGGTTTGACCACGATCGGCCGCTGTCGCGGCAGGGCATCGCCGCCGCCAAACGGATGGGACGATACCTGGACCGGTTGGGGCAGGTCCCGGACCGGGTGATCTCCTCCTCCGCGGTACGGGCGTGGCAGACCGTGGAACTAGCCGCCCAAGCCGGCGAATGGCCCTGTCCCCTGGAAGCCACCGGGGATCTGTACGACACCACCTCGGACGAGATGCTGAAGATCATCCGCGGCTGCTCCGATACCGACTCGCGCCTGCTGCTGGCCGGCCACCAACCGACCTGTTCCGCGCTGGCCGGCCGCCTCATCGGAGGGGGCCAGATGAGGTTCCCCACCGCGGCCATGGCCCGGATCAACCTGCCGCGGGACCGCTGGGGGAACATCCGCTGGGGCGAGGGGAGCCTGATCTGGTTCGTCACTCCGAAGCTGTTGAAACGCGTGATGTAGCGGTTTCCGGAGCGTCCCGGTCCCGGCGCCGCGCGGGACTCTTGCCCTAGTGCCAGTACTGCAGCTCGACGATGTTGCCTTCAGGATCGGTCATGTAGACGAGGGTGAGGCGGCCCTCTTCGGAGATGTCCAGGGTGGTCACGCTTCCCAGATCCGCACCCCCCCGCTCCATAACCTGCAGGCGCTTCGCTTCCAGGTCGTCCACCTGGAAGGCGATGTGGGCGAACCCGGGCCGGTTGACGGCCGGGGCGGGGCGCCGGGCGTTCTCGTCGAATTGGAAGATCTCGAGCGTGGGGCCGCCGTCGCCATATCCGGGAAGCTTCAGATGGACACCCGCCATGTGAACTCCCTCGAGACCGGTGAGGGCGTCGATGTGCGCTCCGCTCCGATCCCGTTCCGTCCCGACCGGACGGCAGTCGAAGACCTCCACGTAGAATTTCACCATCGCTCTCCAGTCATCGGCGACCAGATTGGTGTGAGCGTACCGAACGCCTCGGCGCCGTCTTTCAGACATTTTTTCGTGTCTCCCGCTAACGGAGAGCAAACGGTGAATTCAACCTCGACTTCCCCGTCGGCTGTCAAGTCCAGCGCCGATGGGAGCGAAGAACCCTTTTTCGGGACAACTGAGCAACCAGTCGACCAGACCCTCGTTCGGCGGTTTCGTCCGCCGAACGAACCGATACTCACCTCGATCCAAGCGCTCGACGTCGAACTCCTGACCGGGCTCAATCTGGTCCTGTTTCCGGAACCTGGCCGGTAACACGAATTGCCCCTTGGACGAAATAGTGGTCTTCATTCCGAGTACGATAGCGACTTTCCATGCCGACCGTCGAGTCCGGGAGTCCTTCGCCCACTGGTGACGTTCGAAACTGATATTCCGGAACCAATGGCCGGCTCGCGACCGGACCAGCGAAGGATACCGCCGGCTTCCATCCCCGGCCGTAGCGTGATCCCAAGCCGGGGTCGGAGTATGATCTCCTGGACCGTTCCGGACAGATCGTCCCTCCAGGATAGATTCCAAGGCATCTTTCAACTCATGCGAACGCATCCGGGCAAATTGTCTTGCAGAACGATGTCAGGCGGGGAGAATTCCCGGTGAGACTTCACGTCGTCGATCACCTGATCCTGGTCGCCTACCTCGTGGGCATGATGCTGCTGGGCTGGAGGCTGGCCAAGCGGCAGCACAGCGACGAGGAGTATTTCCTGGGCGGACGCCGCATGCCCTGGTTCGCCGTCGGGGTCAGCCTGATCGCCACTCTGCTCTCCAGCGTCGCCTATCTGGGGACCCCGGGGGTGGTCTGGCGTTTCGGCTTCGCCATCTTCCTGAACACGCTGGCGGGCATCGCCATCACCGTGGTGCTGGTGCTGTTCGTCACCATTCCCTTCTTCGTCCGCTTCCGGTTCACCACTGCCTACGAGTACCTGGAACATCGGTTCAGCCTCTCGGTGAGGCTTCTCGGAGCCACCCTGTTCCTGCTGTTCATGACCATCTACATGGGCGTGATCGTGCTCCTCTCCGCCCGGGCGCTGGCCGTCGCCACCGGGTTGCCCCTGGTGCTCATCATCGTCAGCGTTGGGATCGTCGCCACCCTCTACACCATGATGGGCGGGATCCGCGCCGTGATCTGGACCGACGTGATCCAGGTGGCGCTCCTGGTGGGGGGCGGCCTGTTCGCCATCGGGTTCGTGGCCGTGTCCACCGGATCGGGACCGCTGGACTGGATCCAGGCCGTGAACGCCAGGGCCAACGAGAGCATGCCTCTGGCTTCGTTGGACCCCACCATACCGGCCACGGTGGTCACCCTCATCCTGGGAGGCTGCCTCTGGACGCTCATGGCCCACACGGCCAACCAGACCATCATGCAGCGCTACTTCTCGACCGTGGACCTGCGGGCGGCCAAGCGCAGCTACCTCACCAGCGCCGCCGTCGACGTCCTGCTGCTGACGCTGCTCACGGTCATCGGCGCCAGCCTGATCTATTACTTCACCCAAGGACCCGGAATGCTGCCTCCGGAACTGGATCCGGCCAGCGGCAAGGATCGGGACGGCATCTTTCCCTTCTTCGTCGCGACCCGGATTCCCGCCGGACTCGCCGGCGCCATCTTTGCCGCCCTGTTGGCCGCCTCCATGTCCACCATCGACTCGGGCGTCAACTCCTTCGCCACCGTGGCCACCATCGACTTCGGCCGCTTGCGCAAGAGGCAGACGAAGAACCACGTGGTCCAGGCCCGTGTCATCACACTGGTGGTGGGACTGGCCGTCACCCTGTTCGCCATCTTTTTCGACCGGCTGACCGGAACCGCCGACATCCCGACGATCCTCCCCAAGACCTTCAACTCGCTGGCGGGAGGGATGGGCGGCTTGTTCCTGGCGGGCATGCTGATTCCCCGGGCCGGCAGCCGCGCGGTCTGGCCCGCGGCCCTGGCCGGTGTCGGCACCGCGCTCGCCGTCGCCTACTCGGGAGAATTGCTTCGGGTCCTGGGGCCTTCGGCCATCGACTTGGTCGGCGCGTGGCTGAGTCCGGAATTCGCGCAGCGGCTGGCCGCCCAGGGGATGGGATTCACCTGGATCATCCCCTCCTCCACACTGGCCGCGCTGGGCACGGCCTGGTTGCTGAGCTTCGTCTTTCCCAACCGGGATCCGGAGCGGGTCCGCGGGTTGACCTGGTCCACGCGCCGGGAACCGTCCTCCTACACCGGCCAGGGCCAACCCTGACCCGGATCTACCCACTCAAGACGCCGGACACCCGCTTGGCCACGATCTCCGCTTCACCCGGCTCCAGTGTCGCGGGGTTGAGTAGAATGCCGGACGGCGTCTCCGCCACGATGATGCTCGGGTCTCCTTCCCACAACTCCGCCATCACCTGTCCTACGCCCTTGCCGATTCCTTCGGAGTCCCATTCGACCCGCGCGAACGGCAGTCCGTCGGGATGCACCGCCAGTCCGGTCGACGCGGAAGGCGAATCTCCCGTCCGCGCCCGGACACCCGGCACCCGGGCGAGGATCTCGATCATGGAACCGGCGCGACGCCGCCAGCAGTCGAACATCTTCTCCTCGAACCCGGGGTCGGACCAGAGTTCCACGGCAGTCAGGAGACCGGCGATCTCCTCCTTGCCCACCTTCATCGGGCGTCCCACGCCATGGTTGGGACTGCCGCTCATGACACAGGCCTCGACCAGGCTCTTGCGTCCCAGGATCAGTCCCGAAGACTGGGGTCCCCGCAGGCCCTTGCCGCCGCTGACGATGGTGAGGTCGGCTCCCAGATCCCAGTAGTGGCTCAGGATCGAGAAGGGAGGAAACTCGGCCGCCGCGTCCACGATCACCGGGACTCCGCGGGCATGGGCCAGCTCGACGACCCGGTCGATGGGGAGATCGGTGGGAGGCGAATAGGCGGGAAAGTGGACGACCGCGGCCGTCTGAGGGGTGAAGGCCGCCTCCAGGTGCCAGGGATAGGTTCGATTGGCCAGGCCGACGGGGACGATCCGGGCTCCCGTCAGCCGGATCATGAGCTCGTAGAAGTTGATCTGCATCCTTTGGACGATGACCTCGTCCTTCATCCCGGCCGTGTCGGGCAACTGGTGGACCCGGGCGTTGC
This sequence comes from Acidobacteriota bacterium, assembly GCA_028874215.1. Classification (NCBI taxonomy): domain Bacteria; kingdom Pseudomonadati; phylum Acidobacteriota; species Acidobacteriota bacterium. The sequence continues at coordinate 27,816 of JAPPLF010000108.1, read as the reverse complement.
TCGATCCCGTCATGCACGCGGCGACCGAGACGGCGACTCCCGCGGCCGCTCCGTTGGTGATGGTGCAGGCGTCGACTCCCGCCATTTGGGCGATCCGGTTCCCCGCCTTTTCCAGGAGTTCCGGGATGCTGACGTGGGAACGGCCGGCCTCCTGCATCGCCGCCACCACCTCGGGCAACATGATGGACCCGCCGATGGACGTCCCGTTGGCGGCGGCGTTGATCCGTTTCTTCACACCCAGACGTTCGTAGACATTCATGGCAGGTCTCCAGCTTTCGGCCCTCGCGCGAGTATAAGGAGTTCGGCGGTTGGAAACCGCCGTTCCTCACGCTAACATTGTGCCAACTATGAACCGTCGCAAATGGCTCCGCGTCGGGGCCGCAGCGGGCGCCATGTTCGGTCTCGATGCCCTCTTCACCGCCCGGCGCACCAGCGCCGCGGCCGTCGGCCCCAACGACAAGATCAAGGTCACCAAGATCGAGACCTTCGTGCTGACCAACACCTGGGTTTTCGTCAAGGTGTCCACCGACGCCGGGATCGTGGGTTGGGGCGAGATGCTCAAGGACGACGCCAAGGCGTGCGCCGCCGGCGCTCTGGAGGTCGGGGACTATCTGGTGGGCCAGGACCCGTGCCGGGTGGTGCACCATTGGCAGGCCATCCACCGCGGGGCCTTCTACCGCGGGGGTCCCATCAAGACGGCGATCCTGAGCGGCATCGACCAGGCGCTCTGGGACATCAAGGGAAAGGTCTACGGCGTCCCGGTGTACAAATTGCTGGGAGGGCCCACCCGGGACCGCATCCGGGTCTACGGAGAGGTCAACGAGGAGACCGGCGTCAACGCCATGAAGGTCGGCCCCAACGCCATGGGACGCCAGGCGATCAAGTACATCGAAGGCCAGAGATACGTGGACGCCGTGGTGGAGAACTTCCGGGCGTTGCGCGAGAAGTACGGGGACGGCGTCGACATCGGAATCGACTTCCATGGCGCTGTTCAGCCGCCGACGGCCATGCTGCTGGTCAAGGCGCTGGAACCGTACCATCCGTGGTTCTACGAGGAGGTGGTGCAGCCGCTCAACGTGGACGTGATGGCCGAGATCGCCGCCAGGACCCATATCCCGCTGGCCACGGGAGAGCGCATCTTCACCAAGTGGGGATTCCGCGAGGTCCTGGAAAAGCGCGCGGCCTATATCCTGCAGCCGGACGTCTGCTACGCGGGCGGCATCACCGAGCTCAGGCTTATTGCCGGAATGGCCGAGGCGTATTACGCTCCGCTGGCCCCCCACAATCCCAACGGTCCCGTGTCGATGGCCGCCAGCTTCCAGATCGCGGCGTGCATCCCCAACTTCCTGATCCAGGAGCGCGGCGACTTGGAGCACGACCTGCTGGCCAAACCGCTGCCCCCGGTCAGAAACGGGCACCGTCCGCTGCCGACGGACCCCGGTCTCGGCATCACCATCGACGAGGACAAGTTGATGGCGAGGGTCGGCGAACCGCGCGAGTCCCGGACGATTTACGATAGGGACGACGGTTCGATCGTCGATTGGTAGCCTTCCCTCCTCTTGCGCGGCGGACCGGGAAAAACCAAGACTGGAATCAAGACATGCTCAACAGGACACTATTGACCGCTGCTTCCATCCTCCTTCTCTCCCTGCCTGTCCAGGCCAAGGAGAAGCTCATGATCCTGAGCTGGGGCGACGTCATCTGGCAACACAGGGGAGAGGGCACGGCACAGCTCGACACGCCCGAAAAGGTGGTCGAGGCGGCCCGGATCTGGAAGGACCGGGGCGTGGACAGGGTCCTGTTTCGCGCCGACGACTTCCGGGTTCTCCTCTTTCACCAGATCAAACCCAGTTACAGGAACGCCTACATACAGGAGTGGCTGAAGACCACCAAACAGGCCTGGGAACAGCGGTTGCTGGAAGTCGCCGTCCAGGCCATACAAGACCAGGGCATGAAGGTCGACATGTGGATCACCATCTTCGATGAGGGATGCCCGGAGCACGTTCTTTACAGCGACTCCGATTTTTTCTCATGGCAATCGAACTTCACCCGGGAGAACCCCCAGTTCCTCTCCGCCGACCGGTCTCTGACCGCCAATCAGCGAAAGTATCACTGGGGCGTGATGGAGTACGCCTACCCCGAGGTGAGGGAATACATGCTCAGGGTGATCCGCGCTTTCGCCGATCCTCTGGATTTCGACGGCGTCTTTCTCAGTGTGCGCACGCATTCGCCGCCCGCCGAGCATGCCGACCAGTTCGGGTACAACGAGCCCATCGTCAAGGAGTATCAGCGCCGATACGGCCGGAACATCCTCCAGGCCAGCTTCGATCTGGAGAAGTGGAGGGAACTCCGGGGGGAGTACCTGACCCGGTTTCTGGTCGAGGTGAAGGAGCACCTCAAGAAGAAAGGGCAGACCCTTTCCATCGGAGTGGCGCAGGGAGACTATATCGGGCCTCCCTTCGGCAACATGAAGCTGCAGTGGCGCCGGTGGGTCTCCGAGGGAATCATCGACTCACTGGTAGTGGGTCACATCACCAACGAGAGAGCCCGTTATCCCAACCGGACCCAGAGGGCCATGGGGTACATCCAGAATCAGGAAGAGGACATGGGCCTTCCACCCATCGAGGACGCCGTTCGGCAAAGCTATGGTCCGCTCAGCAAGCGATCCGGAGCCGGCCTCTACCTGGCGCCCCGAGGTTTCCGCATGAGCTTCCGCCATCCCGCCCACGGACGGGGCTCACAGACGCCCGAGCTCCGCAAGAGCCTCGTTGCGGCGTTCGAGAAGGAGCCCGCCGTCACGGGAATCGTCTACAGTTACGGGGAGATCATGAAGGATCGTTAACCGGGTCACCGCATGTCGGCGACCCGGGCCTCGATCCGAAGAACGTCCATGGAGAGCCGCCCCGTCACCTCTTCTCCTTCCGGGAATCCGATGAAGGAGAACCCGTAGCTCACGCATTCCCTCAACACCCGGTCCAGGCTGGCCGGACCCGTCCAGGCCCAGGTGCGGGTCCACTTGGTCTCGTCGTTCTCCAGGACGAAGGTATGGCGCCGTCCCCAGGATCCCTGGGAGATGGGGATGGGCTGGTCCGTGAAGTGCCAGCGGTTGTTTCGGATGTGGGCCCAGAAGTAGCACTGGGCGCCCTTGAGGTCCAGGTCGTCTCCCCGCAGGTTCACGGAGATCCGCGCTCCCCGCAGGTCCAGCTTGGGGCCGCCCACCCACCTGCGGTAGAAGATCAGCGCCAGAATGGAGTTGGGCTGCTCCGGGGTGTCGATTCTCCAGCGGGAATCGTCGGTCCAGATGTATCCCGAACCGAAGGCGCCTCCCCTGGGTTCCCAGCTCACCGGATGGAACAGGTCGGGACCGCTCTCGATGCCGCCGTCGTAGTCGTAGCTGTGCCAGCCCTCGCTCTTGCCCAGACTGTCGAAGCCGCTGTAGAGGATGAGCCTCGCTCCCGGCCGGTCTGAATCAGGTGCCCTCCGGTCCACGCGGGACGGCGGCCGGCATCCCAACGCCAGACCCAGCAACATCACGAAGGTCACCCATCGAAGTCCACTTGGATATCGACTCATTTTCAAACCCTGCCTTCCTCGAAGGGCAGAACCGCCCACTTCTCGCCGTACCGCCGCAACCAGTTGACCAACTCTCCGCGCAACCGGTCCGTGACTCCCGCCAGCGCCGGGTCGCCGACACGGTTGCGATGCTCGGTGGGATCGGTCTCCAGATCCCACAACTCGTTGGGACCGTAACCCTGGTTGCGCATCACGTACTTGTATCGAGGTTCCCGGACGCAGTAGGTGTTGCCCAGGTAGGCGTAGACCCGGTCCACCCAGCCGTCCGGCCTCCGCCCTTCGAGCAGCGGCCCGTAGCTCCGGCCGCAGTAATGGCCCTCCCGCGGCAGTTGAATGCCCAGCAATTCGCAGAGGGTGGGCAGAACGTCGTAGAAGCTCACCAGCTCCCGGCGCACCGCGCCGGACTCGATCCTTCCCGGCCAGCGCCACAAGGTGGGGACCCTCAGAACCTCCTCGTACATGACCGGAGGCCAGGCCGCCTCTCCCTTGCTCCAGAGGCCGTGGCGGCCGTGCAGGTAGCCGTTGTCACCCACGAACAGGACCAGCGTGTTCCCGGTCAGGCCGTTATCGTCCAAGTAGTCCAAAATCCGGCCGATCCGGTCGTCGAGGGCGGTGGTGGAGGCGGCGGCGCCCCTCATGTTGGTGACCGGATCGTCCATCAGCTCCGCCTCCCGCAGGGCGTCCCGGCGCTTGGGCTCGAATCCCACCGACTCGAAGTCCTCCTGGGCATACATGTCGTAGTACTGCTGGGGATGACCCGCGTACGGAGTGTGCGGATTGAAGTGCGACAAGGTGAGAAACCAGGGCTCGCGCCGGCCTCGGACCTGTTCCAGGAATCGGATGCCCTCCTGGTGGATGAGGTCGGCGATGTAGCCCTTCTCGGTGACCGGCTGTGTGCCCCGGAACATGTTGGGATCCTGGTTCCGGTTGGGGCGGTCCTGCGTATACCAGAACCCGTAACCATGCTGGGGCCGGCCGTTTTCTCCCAGGTGCCACTTGCCGCTGTAGCCGCAACGGTAGCCCTCCTCCTTCAACAGGTCGGAGATGAAGATCTCGTCGCGCCAGCTCCGGGGAAGCCGCGCCTGTCCCTGTGGGGGGTTGGCAATGGGGCGCGGCGTGAGCCAGTCGTGGATCCCGGTCTGGGGTGGAATCCGTCCCGTCATCAGCGTGGCCCGGCTGGGAGAGCAGATGGGGGTACAGACGAACCCGTTCTCGAAACGGGTGCCGCCGGCCGCCAGACGATCGATATGGGGCGTCCGGATCACCCGGTTGCCGTAGCAGCCGGTCATCCAGGCGGCCAGGTCGTCGGCGATGATGAGCAGCACGTTGGGCCGTCTCTCCCGGCCCCGGAGCAGCGACGGGGCCCCCACCGCGGCGCCGGTCAAGGCTGCGGCGGTCTTCAAGACCTCCCGGCGAGACCGGCTCCTGGCGGAGCCGGGGCGCTTAGGACTGGATCGAGGCTCTGAACTCATGGGCAGGATCCCGGTCCGAACGGTACACTGGACGGCGTCTCCCGCCAAGGGCCTCAAGGAGTCCTTACGAGCGAAGCGATGAGTCGGACGATCTTCAGCCTGGTTCCATTGCTGCTCCTGCACCCGCTTCCCCTTTACGCCAACCCTTCTCCTGCCGGAACCGTCATCGACGTGGGATCGAAGAAACAGCTCTTCGTCGACGACTTGTTCGTCTCCTCGCGGCACGGTGTCCGGCTGACCGTGAACCCGCCTCACAAGACCCGGGAACGGAACCTCGCGCCCGGCCCGGATCGTCCCTGGGAAGCAGTCCGTGTGGGCTATCCCTGTACCGTCATGGAGGACCAGGGAAAATTCCGGATGTGGTATGACGCCATGTACGACCGTCAACCGGAGGATCAGCTCCCCTACCGCACGGTCTGCTACGCCGAGTCGGACGACGGCATCAACTGGCGCAAGCCCATCGTCGGCGCCTACGCGTTTCGGGGCTCCAGGCAGAACAACATCTCGATCCCAACGCTGCGCCGGAGGAGCGATACAAGTACTTCGGGAGAAACCGCGTGGCGATGCTTGAGGACCGGGTCGCCGGAGCCGGATCCTGGGTCTACGCCTCCGCCGACGGGTTGAGCTTCAAGCCGTTGTACGGAAGACCGGCCACGCGCCAGATCAGCGACACCCACGACGTGGCCTTCTGGGATCCGGCCATCGGAAGATACGTCGCCTACACCAAGACCATCGGTCACTTCGATTCCCGGGGCGCGCTGGCTCGGCCGGTCCTCCCCGCCGGCGTGAGGAAGGGCCGGAAGATCTGGCGCATGACGACGGACCGGCTGGACCGGTGGCCTCCCGCCAGGATCGTGCTGGCCATGGACTCGGGGGACCGCAGGGACGCCGACTTCTACAATTCGGCCGCCGTCCGCTATCCGTTCGCCGATCGGGCCTATTTCGTATTTCCCAGCGCCTACTACCACTTCGTGGGCGAGTCGGCGCGCCGCAACGACGGGACCATGGACATTCAACTGGCGGTGAGCCGCGACGGGGTTCATTTCTCACGCCCCTCCCGGAGTCCCTTCGTGCGAAGAGGCCGGGACGGTTCCTACGACAGTGGTCACATGTACATGGGACGGGGCATGCTGCGTCGAGGCGACGAGCTGTGGATGTACTACGTGGGATTCGACTACACGCACGGCGACAGAGACGCACTGGAGCAGGGAGGTAACGGCGTGATCAGCCGGCTGGTCCTGAGGCTGGACGGCTTCGTGTCCGCCGACGCCGACTACCGGGGGGGAGAGATCATCAGCCGGCCGATCCGCTTCTCAGGCAGCCGTCTCGAGTTGAACATGGATGCCGGCGCCGGGGGATCGGTCCGGATCGCACTGTTGGACCGGGAAGGAGAACCGATCCCGGGCTATTCCCTGGAGGATTCGCAGGTGCTGGGCGGGAATTCCGTCCGGCGCATCGCGACTTGGCGGAAGGGACCGGATGTGTCGGCCCTTTCGGGACGGCCGGTGCGCCTCCACTGGAAGCTCCGGGACGTGAAGCTGTACGCCTTTCAATTCCGGGACCTGCACGGCGACGGAGGCCCCGTCGAATGAAAGAGGCAGGATCAGGGAAGAAACCGGAGGGCGTAGAGATCGGCGTCTTTCAGGAGAAAATTAAGGCGCACCGTTCTGCCGGAAAGGGAGCCCAGATCGTTGTTCCGTTTCCAGCTCACGGCCTGTTCCACCGAGTCGCCGAACATTTCCCGGGAATCCTGTAGCGAGAATCCGGGAACGGGTCCGCCCGTCTCGTCCTGGATTTCGACCCGGATGCTCCCCGCGGCCGAGGTCGAATAGTTCAGGACCAGGCGGGAGCCGTTGAAGCGAATGAGCCGGGTGGTCATTTCGCCGCCGGCCAGAGGCGCCTGCACCGACACGAAGCCGTCCAGCCGGTAGGTGTAACGGCGCAGGCGGCTGGCCGGCCCCGAGTAATACCCTTCCGTGGCGTAGATGGAGAGTTCTTCGGGTTCGCCCGCTACGGATGAGGGAAGTGTGAGGATTCCCCAGCCGATCATGTTGTTGCGGGTCACCCAGCGCTCCGGCTGGAGCCCGGGACGGACGACCGCTTCTCCCCAGCGGTGAAATCGAATGCCGTCCCGGCTGCTCATGAAGATCCCGTCCGAAACTCCCGAGAATTTCCGGTCCTGGTTTCTTTCGGGAACGAACCGCTTGGGGAACCCCAGATAGATGTGGGGAGCGCGAGCATAGGGGCGGATCTGGTTGGTGTACAGATGCTCCACCGGCGCTCCCGGATACTCCAGGAAGACCGGTTCGGACCAGGTCAGGAAGTCGCGGGAGACGGCGGTCTTGACGTCGCGGACGCGCTGCCCCGTGGGATGGGTGCGCCCGCTCCGGAGATAGCAGACGTACCGGCCCCTCCGGCTGTCCCAGAAAGCCAGGTTCTGGGAGTCGAGAGACATGTCCCCTTTGGGAATCACCGGCTCCTTGGACAGAAGGGACCAGTGGATGCCGTCGGGCGACTTGAGGGCGTAGACGCCGTCGTCGCCCCGGGCGATCGACTTGTACCGGGCGTCCGGCGCGGCGGCCGGGCTGGTGTCCTTGAAGACCGCCATGGGATTGCGCTGTTCCGAGCCGGCCCGGGGATCGTCCATCCAGACGATGTTGTTGGCGCGGGACCCTTCGTATTCGAACTGACCCAGGTTGGGCCGGGTCCAGTGAATGCCGTCCCGGCTCTCGGCATAGCAGACCAACACGTGCCGGACCTTCCGGCCCGGCTGGTAGTGCCGGCCCCCGTAGTACATGCGGTAGATGCCGCCGTCCCGGAAGAGGGTGTGATGGGCGGTGAGGTTGCCCTCCCAGGGAGCATCGTGCACCAGGACCACTTCCCGCCGTTGAGGCTTGTGGAGCTGGAGGCGTGCGCCGCCGGCCAATGACCGGATCAGGAATCGATCCACCAGGGGCTCCAGGCGGGAACCCAGATCGATGGGCTCGGACGAGGGACCCGACGCCAACGCCATGACGGAGACAGCCGTCCAGACTCCGCAGGCGACGGACCCGTAGCGGAATGAATTGAGGGGACCAAACGGGAATCGGATCATCTCGTTCCTCGGGGCAAAGAATACGGAAAGGAGGGCGGCGCTGCATGTAGAATTCCGAATCATGAAGGATCTCTCGACTCGATCGCTGCTCTGGTCATTTCTGGCGGCCGCCGTTGCGCTCGACCCGACGGGCGCCCTGGCGTCCCAACCGCAAAAAAGCTCCCCGGAGGTCCTGGACATCGGGAACCGCCTGGAACTCTTTGTGGACCGGTATCTCATCGAAGTCATGGACGGCGTAGAACTGGAGCTGGGGCAACCTCAGCCCCGGGAGAAGGTATTCCATTTCGACCAGCCCTGGGAGGGAAACACTCCGGGCCATATCGCCGCCTTCCGCGACGGCGGCATCTACCGCTTGTACTACCGCGGCAGCGCCCACCCGGACTACATCATCCGGGAGGAACTGCTTCCGGGAGAAAAGATCGTTCCCCAGCACCCGAAGGTGACTTGCTACGCCGAGAGCCGGGACGGCATTCACTGGACCCGGCCCTCTCTGGGCCAAGTGGAATTTCAGGGCTCGCGGGACAACAACATTCTGGACTTGGGGGGCGTCACCAAGCTCAATCCCTTTCGCGACGAGAACCCCGATGCTCCCGATTCGGCCCGTTACAAGGGGATCGGCTTCTACCGGACCGTTCCCGGCGCCCCGCCCCACTCGAAGGAGAGAGGCCTGATTCCCCTCCAGTCCTCCGACGGCGTGCGCTGGACCTGGATGGCCCGGGACCCGGTCATCACCGACGGGTATTTCGATTCCCACAACGTGGCCTTCTGGGACGGCGTCCGGGGACACTACGTGGCGCTGTACCGGGACTTCGCCCACGGGGTGCGCTCACTCAAATACGCCACCTCGAAGGACTTCGTCGAATGGACCGAGGGCTCGTGGGTCGATTACGGAGACGCGCCTCAGGAGCATCTCTACACCAACGCGACCGTCCCCTATTTTCGCGCTCCCCACATCTACGTGGCTTTTCCCAAGCGGTTCGTGCCCTGGAGGAGTCCCCAACACTACGACTACGCCAGCGCCACCGAGCGGCCGGGGCTCTCCGAAGGGGTCTTCATGAGCAGCCGCGACGGCCTGCACTGGCATCGTTTCGTGGAGGCCTTCATCCGGCCCGGACGGGACCGGCGGAACTGGATCCACCGGACCAACTTCGTGGGCCGTGGAATCATCCGGAGCGCGGATGACGAGATCTCGCTGTACGTGACCCGTCACTACACCTATCCCAGCGTCCACCTGCAGCGGATGAGCCTGAGGCTGGACGGGTTTGTCTCGGTCAGCGCCGGTTATCCCGGCGGCGAGTTCACGACCCGGCCCCTGGTTTTTCAAGGAAAGAACCTGGTGTTGAACTACGCCACGGCGGCGGCGGGAAGCATTCAGGTGGAGATCCAGGATGAGGGCGGAAAACCGTTGGCCGGCTTCTCCCTCCAGGACTCGATCCCCATCTGGGGAGACGAAATCGAGGGAACCGCGCGGTGGCGCCGGGCCGGCGGCCGGAATCGGGACCAACTCCGGCGCTTGGCCGGCATGACTGTGCGCCTGAGGTTCGTCATGACCGACGCCGACCTCTTTTCGTTGCGCTTCCGCTGAAGCGGATTCTCAATCGGATTTACAACGTCCAACCGGACCGGTATTCCCGTCTCAGCAGCGCGGTCGCCTCCGGAGAGTTGGCGACCCGCAGATTCTCGGCGTCCCACTCGAGTTTGGCGCCGCTGCGGTGGGCCACGACGCCCAGGTTGACCGTCTCCGTGAGGGGTCCGGAATAGCCGAAGTGGCTGCTCGTCGGGCTCCCTGTCTTGCAGGCGGCGATCCACTCGGCCCGATGCCCCACCTCGGCCGTTCGACGCCATTCCTCGTGATGCTTGTAGGCGGCCATCCACTCGGGACGGCGGCCGATTTCCTTGCCGATGGAGGGCGGGATGCTGGGCTTGGGCGGCTGGAATTTGGCGAACTTGTCCGCAGGCCAGAGCATCCGCTGCGGGTAATTCACCAGCAGCATTCCCTCGGTGCCCACGAAGACCCCCCAGGCCCAGTCGGGGAAGTCGTTCTCGGCAACCACCGGAGGCAGTTGATCGCCTCGCGTCCAGGTCAGGGTGACCGGCGGCATCTCACCGCGGGCCGGGAACCGGTAGCGGACATGGATCTGCTCGGGAGACCTCTCAGGATGCGGTGGCGGCCCCTCGGCCTCCACCGAGATGGGATAACGGAGATCCAGAGCCCAGAAGGCCAGGTTGAAGTAGTGGGTGGCGGTGTTGCCGAGACCCCCGATGCCGAAATCCCACCAGCCCTGCCAGTTGCCGCCGCAGCCGCGGGAATAGGTGGGATGATAGGGACGGTAGGGCGCCGTTCCCACGAAGAGATCCCAGTGAAGCCCTTTGGGGACGGGCGGCGTCTCCGTCGGGCGTTCGCGCGTCCTGCGTCTCCCGCCGACAAAGATATGGCATTCCTCCACCGCGCCGATGGCTCCGCTGCGGACCAGCTCGACGATGCGGCGGAAGTTGTCCGAGGCGTGGATCTGGGTTCCCAACTGCGTCGCCACCTTTTTCTCGGCGGCGACCTTGGCCAGCATGCGGGCTTCGTAGACCGAGATGGCTCCCGGCTTTTCTGAGTAGACGTGCTTGCCGCGCAGCATCGCCGCAAGACTGGCCGGCGCGTGGGTGTGATCGGGAGTAGACACCACCACGGCGTCGATCTCGCGGTCCATCTCGTCGAGCATCTGCCGGTAATCGTTGAACTTCTTCGCTTGTCCATAGCGGGCGAGGGCGTGCCCGGGAGGATTCCGGCGCCTGGGAGCCGATTCGCCGGCTGACCGCTCGTCCGTGTCGCAGATCGCCACGATGTTCTCTCCGGTCATCTTCGGCTGTGACGACGGCTTGACCCTCATACCCGTCGAGTACTCCACGTTCTCCCCCGCGAAGTGAGCGAGATTCCACGCCCCCATGCCGCCGACGCCGACAACAGCGATATTGAGCCGTTCGTTGGCCGGGTAGCCCCAGACCGAACGGCTGTTGGGGAGAATCACCAACCCCGCCGCAACGCGGCCCGCAGTGCTGAGAAAACTCCGGCGCTTCCACTGTTTCGTCATTTTTCCTTCTCCATCAACAACTGGCCATTGGGTGAGTTCCGGGAATCTATTATGAAAGTGGCATGGCTTCCGGACAACCCAAAGGCGTTTCTGCGATTGTCTGCAACGAGCGGACTCGGGTCAGTATCCCCGTTGCAGCGAAAAGGAAGCGGGTCTTGAATCCGGTCGATGCAGGCGGCCGACCGGCAGCACTCGACACTGAGGTTTTCCTGGGGAACCATATGGTCATTCATGATCCCGTTCCTTCTTCTGCTGAGCATCCGATTCCTGGACATCGCCCCTGAGGCGGGCCTCGATTTTCGGCACCACAGCGGGAGTCCCGAGAAGAATTTCATCCTGGAGACCATCGGTGGCGGGGTCGCCTGGATCGACTACGACCGGGACGGCTGGCCCGACCTCTACCTGGTGAACGGGGGCAAGTGGGACGAGTTGCTGGCCGGCACGCGGAGCGTCTCCAACGCCCTCTACCGCAACAACGGCGACGGCACCTTCGCCGACGTCACTGCCGGATCCGGCCTGACCAGTCCCCACTGGGGCATGGGAGCCACGGTGGGCGACGTGGACAACGACGGCTGGCCCGACCTCTACCTGTGCAACTTCGGTCCCAACATCCTCTACCGAAACAACGGCGACGGCACCTTCGCCGACGTCACCGCCGGCAGCGGCGCCGGGAATTCCCGCTGGAGCTCGTCGGCCGCCTTCAGCGACTACGACGGGGACGGGTGGATCGACCTTTACGTCACCAACTATGTGGTATTCGATCCCCATTCCCCGCTCCCGCCCGAGTGCAACTACCGGGGGATCACGGTCCACTGCGGCCCCAAAGAGATGACCGCCGCCCCCGACGCGCTCTACCGAAACCGCGGCGACGGGACCTTCACCCAAGTGACTTCCGAGGCGGGCCTGGCGGTGACTCCCGCCTACGGCCTCGGAGCCGTCTGGGGCGACTACGACAACGACGGCGACCCGGACCTCTACGTGGCCAACGACTCCATGGCCAACTTCCTGTTCCAAAACCGGGGGGACGGACGTTTCCTGGAGGTAGCGGCGCTGGGAGGAGTCGCCTACAACCAGGACGGCCGGGAGCAGGCGGGCATGGGAGTGGCCTTCGGCGATTATGACCGGGACGGCTTTCTGGATCTCTATGTGACCAATTTCTCGGACGATTACCACACCCTTTACCGCAACCGGAGAGGACGGCTGTTTCGAGACGTCACCTACGCTGCGGAAGTGGCCTTCCCCAGTTGGCAGTTCCTCGGCTGGGGAGTCCAATTCGCCGATCTGGACAACGACGGCTGGCTGGATCTGTTCGTTTCCAACGGGCACATCTATCCGCAGGTGGACGGCTACGAGACGGGCACCCGCTTCGCCCAGCGCAAGCTCCTCTTTCGGAATCAGGGGAACGGGAAATTCCGGGAGACGGCCGGGGAATGGGGCGAGGACCTCTCCCGGCCCTGGTCCAGCCGGGGAGCGGCCTTCGCCGATTTCGACAATGACGGCGACCTGGACGTGGCCGTCAACAACCTGGACGAGCGCGCCTCCCTTTACCGCAACGAGGGCGCGGGAGGCGCCGGACACTGGCTGAACCTGGCACTGGAAGGAAAACCCTCAAACCGGAGCGCCATCGGCACCCGGGTGATCCTTCAGGCCGGGGACTGGAGCCAGTTGCAGGAGGTCCAGGGGGGATCCAGCTACCAGGCCACCAACGACTTCCGCCTTCACTTCGGCCTGGGAGAGTTGGCGGAGGCGAAGAAGCTGATCGTCCGTTGGCGTAGCGGCGCGGTACAGACCTTTGACGGAGTCGCGGCCAATCTTCACTACCGTCTAAAGGAGGGGGCGGAGCTCGAACCTCTTCGCCTCAAGGGACGAGAGGTGCGCGGCAGGTCATACTCATCCCGTCCCGGCGGTGGCGCTGCGGGACCCACTCGACAAGAGCAGGCAATCGAACAAGCTCCGCATTCCGACTGAGACCCGTTTCGCGAAACAAAGTCTCACGTAACCGCAGGTCGCGGTTCGGCGGTTGCAATCCGAACGACATGGACACCATCGACACGTTCTACACCGGTCACTGCTGATCGGATCGCCTCGGCCCGGGTGGCTGCTTCGCGGTCAAAGTCGAGATATTGGATTCCGTCGGTTCGGCCAACCGTCGCGTCGTCGCACCCCGCTTCGAACAACGCGTCGATGACCGCATCATCCTGCAGGTCGGCACCATCGACAATCAGTGTGAAGTGATGGATTGGCAACATACCTTCTTTCGTACCTGTCACTCCCAATCCTGTGGGCGTCACCGTTCGGCCCGTTGCAATGATACCCCGACTGTGACAGATTGCGGACTAAGGAGACACCATGAACGGCGCTGTTGCCCTCGTTTTCACCGCCTTCTTTCTGGCACCACCGCTCCTGGCCCAAGCGCCACGATTCTCGGAGCACCTGATCCAGGACGGCTACACCTACACCTACGGAGTCGGAGCCGGCGACCTGGACGGCGACGGCGACGTGGACCTGACCAGCGCCGACGCCTTCGGGCACGATTCCCTCTACTGGTTCCAGAACGACGGGACCGGAGAATTCACGAAGTTTTTCATTCAACGGGACGATCCCGAGCGGCTGGAACGCCATGCCCTGGGGGACGTCGACGGCGACGGGGACCTGGACGTGGTCATCGTCAAGAACCTCTACGGAGACCTCCTCTGGTTCCGGAACAACGGGACGCCCCAGGATGGCCGGCTCTGGCAGAGGGTCGTCCTCACCCAGGGTATGCCCTACGCCTACGACGTGGTGCTGGGCGACCTGGACGGCGACGGCGATCTGGATGCGGCCGCCTCCGGCTGGAAGGGAGCCCACTTCTACTGGTTCGAGAATACGGGCTGGCCGGGGCGTAGAGGCTGGCCCAGGCACCGGATCGAGGCCGATATCCGCGGCCGCGACAACGGACCCTCCCGGACCCGGGCCATGCGGGCCGGGGACTTCGACGGGGATGGGGACCTGGACCTCCTGGGCACCGCGCCCGGGGCCGACCTCACCGTCTGGTATGAAAACCGGCGCTCCACGGCGACCGAGGCGCCGTGGCCGCGCTTGCAGCCGACCCCCGTCCTCTGGACCAAACACGTCGTGGACGGCCGCACCCGCAATCCCATCCACGGACAGCCGGTGGACATGGACGGTGACGGCGACCTGGACATCCTGATGGCCATGGGCATGCACGGGAAGCCCGGGGACAGGACCACTCACCAGATCGCGTGGTACGAGAACAACGGGACTCCGGCTGCGGGCGCCTGGCCCAAGCACCTGATCCGGGACGGATTTCAGGACGCCTTCGAGGTGGTGGCGGGGGACCTGGACGGCGACGGCGACCTGGACGCGGCGGCCACTTCGTGGCGGACCCCGGGCCGGGTGGCGTGGTTCCGGAATCACGGCCGCAAGGGCGAGCGCTGGACCATGCACCTCCTGAAGCAAGACTGGCGGAGCGCCAATCAGATCCTGATCGCAGACCTGGACGGCAACGGCCGGCTGGACATCGCGGCGTGTGCCGAAAAGGGCACCCAGGAACTGCGCTGGTGGCGAAACCTGGGGCCGCCGGGACGCTCCCAGGCAAGCGGCTCCCGATGAGTCCCGTCCTTCCGGCCGGTCCCACCCGACTTCCGATTCTCTTCATCCTGGCCATCCTGGTTCCCGGCTCTTCCCTGCCGGGACACGCCACCAGATTCTCCGAGCACCTGATCCTCGACGACTACACCTACGCCTTCGGCGTGGCGGCGGCGGACCTGGACGGCGACGGCGACCTGGACCTGACCAGCTCCGACGCCTTCGGACACGATTCCCTCTACTGGCTGGAGAACGACGGCTCCGGAAACTTCCGGCGCCATTTCATCTTCAGAGACGACCCCGAACGCCTGGAGCGCCACGCCATCGGTGACGTGGACGGTGACGGCAACCTGGACGTGGTGGCGGTCAAGAACCTCCATGGCAACCTGCTCTGGTTTCGCAATGGCGGGAACCCGGGGGACGGCCGGCTGTGGCAGCGTCTCGTGATCACCCGCGCCATGCCCTACGCCTACGACGTGGAGCTGGCCGATCTGGACGGGGACGGAGACATGGATGCCGCCGCATCGGCCTGGAAGGGGAGTCACTTCTTCTGGTTCGAGAACCGGGGATGGCCCGGAACCGGCGGCTGGCCGCGGCACCGCATCGAGGACGATCTTCGCGCACGGGACAACGGCCCCGCCCAGACCCTGACCATCCGGGCAGCCGACTTCGACGGAGACGGCGACCAGGACCTGCTGGCCACGGTTCATGAGGCGGACCTGGTGGCCTGGTACGAGAACCAGGGAGGCCGGGACCGCGGAAAGGTGTCGTGGAAGCGTCATTCCGTGGACGCCGAGACGCCTTACCCGACCCACGGACAGCCGGTGGACATGGACCGCGACGGCGACATGGACATCGTCATGGCCCTGGGCATGCACGCGGATCCCGGGGACGCCAACACCCATCAGGTCGCCTGGTACGAAAACACCGGAAACCCAGCGGCGGGAGCCTGGCCCAAGCACGTGCTGGCCCGGGGTTTTCAGGACGCCTTCGAAGTGGTGGCCGGCGATCTGGATGGAGACGGAGACCTCGACGCCGCGGCCACGTCCTGGCGTTCTCCCGGCCGCGTCGCGTGGTTCGAAAACCCGGGCCTCCCAGGCCGTCTCTGGCGGACCCGGGTCCTGAAGGAGGATTGGCGCAGCGCCAATCAGCTGCTGCTGGCCGACCTGAACGGCGACGGGAGGCTCGACATCGTGGCCTGCGCCGAGCGCGGGAGCCAGGAACTGCGCTGGTGGCGAAACGAGGGGCCTCAGCCGGACGCCGGTGACGTGAGGCGGAGGGAACGAACCACCGCGAGGGATGGGATCCCCGAGCCGCCGGCTTCGGGACCGTTCCGGGACTTGGACGACGCGATCCTGGGGGACGCCGTCATCGTCAGCGGCAAGGAGCTGTTCATCGACGATCACGTCATCCAAGAGCTCAAGGGAGCCCGCAGAGTCCTGAAGCGGGCCGTGAAGCACCGCGGCAATCCCCTGATGGTCCCCGACCGGCCCTGGGAGACCCAGAAGCTCAACCGGGGCGCGGTCCTTTACGACGAGCCGGAGGGGATCTTCAAGATGTGGTACCCCTACTTCGTCAAGGAGGAGAAGACGGCGGACGGCTGGGAGATCGAGGGCGTTCTGGGCTATGCCACCTCACGGGACGGACTGGCCTGGGACAAACCGATCATCAACACCCGGGACGGGAACAACCTCGCCGACGCTCCCGTCCACGCCAATCCTCCGGCCGTCTTCAAGGACCCGGCCGATCCGGATCCCCGGCGCCGCTACAAGATGATGTACGGTGGCGTGGACCCCAAGGTCCCCAACGGCTGGGCCACCTTCGTCGCCTACTCGCCCGACGGCATCCGCTGGACGCCGGAGCCCCTGAACCCGGTGGTTCCCCACAGCGACACCATCTGCTCCGTCCACTGGGACCCGCGATCCGGCGCCTACGTGAGCTACCTCCGCTTCGGCCCCCCCAACATCCGGCTCATCGCCAGAACCCAGAGCGAGGACTTCGTCCACTGGTCTCCCAAGCTCACTGTGATCCGCCGGACCCGGATGGACGAGCCCTTCGCAACCCAGCACTACGGGATGAAGATCATGCCCTACGAGGGGGTCTACATCGGATTGCTGGAGGCCTACCACGGCCAGACCGACGCGCCCATCCCGACGGACAAGCTCTGGATGGACAGGGCCGACACCCAGTTGACCTTCAGCCGCAACGGCCTCACCTGGACCCGGGTCGGCCCCGAGGGCGCCATCCCCCATGGCCAGTTGGAACAGGATGGACGCGACTGGCGGAGGATCGCCCGGAAATCCGCCATCCTCTCCTACGGCGAGCATGGCCAGGACTGGGATTGGGGCAGCGTCTACGCCTTTCAGCCGCCGCTGGCGGTCGGCGACCAGATCCGGATCTACTACCTGGGAAGCACCACCCGACACGGGGGAGTCCGCTACCACGGCGACACGGAGTCCAGCGGAGTCGGCTTGGCCACGCTGCGGCTGGACGGCTTCGTCGCAGTCCAGGCTGCGAAAGCCGGAACTCTCACCACCAAGCCCCTCGTGTTTGTCGGCGACGAGTTGGAGGTCAACGCCGACGCGGAAGGCGGGACGATCCGGGTGGAGGTCCTGGCTCCGGACGGAAGGGTCATCGAGGGATTCGGCCGAGAAGACTGCAAGCCCCTCACCACCGACAGCGTCCGGCACGTCCTGGAATGGAACGGGAATCGGGACTGCCACCCGATCCAGGGCCGGCCCATCCGCCTGCGCTTCCACCTCGAGAGGGCGGAGCTGTACTCGTTCACGCCCAGGATCCGGCATATTCAATATGTGCCGACGGAATGAGCAAGGAGCGGCGGTTTCCAATCGCCGGGAGCGGCGACATCCCTGTCGCCGACAGGGGGGGTAGGGGGGACTACACAACGAGGACTTCATAAGTGTTGATAATAAAGGAGTTAAGATCTATACTCCCGAGCTGTGTCCCTCATTTAATCCCACCTTCTAAACGGGATTCCATTCGACCCTATTGGAGGTCCGTGGACGCAACCGTTCGGTCAAGCCGTGGCAGAACGGTTACGCTTGCAAGCCCAGCGAAGCATCTTCGGCGGTACCGGTACGCGGGTCATGCTTCGACCCTCGCAACCCTAGAGGTGGATCCGATCACTTCGCGATCCCGCCTTCCTTCGACCAGTTCGCGGCCACATGCCGCACCTCCGGCAACGGATCGTCCCGCCCGAATTCCAGCCATCTCCGCACGACTTCGGGCGTCTCCGATTGCTCGGCCGCGATTGCCCGCGCCACCTGAATGCACCGCCATCGCGCCAGCGGGATGTCCAGCGTGTTCGCCGCTGCGGTCTCCCGGTCGTAGCGCAGCTCCTCAAGCAGATATTCCATTCCGCTCAGGACCAGATCGCGAATAATCTCTCGGTGATCGGCGCGGCCTTCCTCGAAGATCCACTGGGCTATGCCGAGGGCTTCTCCAGTCGCCGCTAGCCGTCCGGCGGTTGCGACGCCCACTTCGCGCACCAAGCGCTCCGGCGGCGATGGTAGAGTCTCGTCCGGGTCCCATCGGAGCCATAGGTGCAACGCATGAAATGCGTCCCGGGCCATGTCTCCATCCGCCGACGCGAGTCCGACCGCCATCGTCAAGGCAATGTCGTCAAGCAACTCGGGTGCGGATCTCAGGATTCCCGGTAGTATCGCGAAAGCGGGAATCCCCTTGTCTGGCAGGCGCGTGCCGTGCAACTCCTTTGCCTTCCGGTTGAGCTTTTCGGCCAGAGAAGCGGGCACCCGCATGTCGGAGAGCACCCACCCAAGTCCGTCACCCGCATGTTTCATGGATGTACGAAACGGTGCATAGACCATGTCGGGGAAGTCCCGGACCCACCGAACACCGGTTTCCGTCCATCGATCGATTACATCCGTGAGGAAGGCCTCCTCGGACTGTGACAATTCGAGGCTGCGCTCGCGGTGTCGCATGAAGGCGACCGCACGTCCCGCCTGATACAGGATGTCGTCAGCGCTCCGCGGATTCTGATGGGGCGCAGTCAACCCAGACGCACCATACCCGTATAGCTTGGTGAGTGCGATCTGCGAGGCATCGCCTGCAAGCCATTTTCGCGCGAACGCCCTCCTGCCCATGCCCGGACGTGGTTCCGGCAGTACGATGAAGGCATAGTCGTGGAGAGTGGTCTGTGTGGGGACAGGGGTGTCCTCGTCTGCTTCGGCTCCCCACCAAGCCGCCGCCGCTTGCATGGCCTCAGGTTCGGTCAGGAGCCCCCAGGCCGCAAGCCTGCCAAGCCTTCTGGAGGCTCGCTCGCGTAACTCCCCGCTCCCATCCGCAGTTCGTACGAGCGTCTCCACCACCTTCGTCCAACGAGACTCGCTCTCTGGCGTTCGATCCGGAGGTCGCCGCACATCACGCAAGAGATCGCCGGGCTCCGGATACCTGGAGATCGCTCCGTCCTCGTCGTTGTTTGGAATTGGTGTTTCGAGGATGTCAAGGATCCACCTCACCCGGTAGTGTGGCGGCATCGTCTTCCACGAGCGCCTCAGGAGATTGCCCAACGCATCGTGCAACAAGACGTGCGATTCCACCACCGGGTCTCGGTACAACTCAAGCGCGCGACGGAAGGTCTCGCTGGCGGCCTCGGCACCCCTCCGCAATACCAAACGCGACCAACCCTCCATAGCTACTCGGGCACGTTCTAACCACGGGATATTCTTCTCCCGCCGCCTCGTCGTCTCGATCCGGCTGATGGCATGAAGGGCCAAACGCTGCGTTGCGTCGCAGAGCCGTCTCGCTTCGTTTTTCGGAAGCGCGGCGACGCGTTCTCGGGACAAGACACGCTCAAGCGCCGGGGCGCTCTCAACCTTCGTTGCCCGGAGAACTAATGAAACGGCGATTCTCGGATCGTCTATCGCAAGCCGCTCGGCCGAAAGTGCGAGCAAGGAACCCGCGACAACCATCAAGTCCACGGCAGTGGGCAGGCCAGCGACTTCAGCCAATCGCACGCTCGTGTAGGCACTGGTCCGCACATCGTTCGCGGACCGGATCGATTGGCGGCTCGTGCGCTTGACACCCAGATCGAAGTGGGGTGCAGGCTGTCCAGTCCTATCGAGGTGTTCCAGCTCGCTACTCAGGTCCCAGACATCCCGTGCGTCGCACTTCAGTGGTGCGAGTTCGCGCAACCGCCCATGGATTCTCGCGAAGTTATCCCGGGACATCGTGCTCCGTAGCGCCCATCCTTCGCGAGACACTGCTGCGATTTCCCCGCTCGACTGCGGGATAGTTCCGATCTCCGCAACTGCTTCTTCAACCAGACTGTTCGCTTCCGAACCCCTTCCAATGTCCCTCAGCAGGGCGCTCTTGCGCACCTTCCACATCGGATCCATGTCGCCGACATTCCATTCGCCGAGCCTCTCCTCCAACGACTCGTAGTCCAGTTCCCACAGAGACCAGAGGCAACGCTCGTGGTGAAACCGTTCGGCGGCGCAGGGATCGTCATCTATGTAGTCCGTCAGCCGTTCAAGGCCCGCCTCGAATCCGTCCGTATCCAGCCGGTACCGCGCGGCCGTCAGGAGCGACAAGGCCACATCGCGCCACTTGGCCCGAATCGCAGTCCAGTCAGCCGTTGCAACTCTGTCGCCGCCAACCGTACGCGTCCGGCAATCGATGGCAACCAACACCTCGTTGGCGGCCGTTTCCAGTGCCTCCGGCATCCGCGCCAGCGATGTCTCGAATCGCCAGATCATCTCGCAGATGACATCCAGACGCTCCAACAGCTTCATGCTGGGCAGAACGTCAAGAATGAATGGAGCCCAGCTCTCGACGGTGTCCCGCTGGTCCGATCGTATGTCTCGCGGGAACACGATCCAGCCGGGATAGCACTCTCGGTTGTGCCGCCATGCCTCTACTACCTTGGTGACTTCCGCCTTGTTGGCCTCAATTGAAGTTGATTGGGGCGGAACCATGTCGGGTTCGGCGACGGGACCGGCCAAGGGTCGCAGCGCCGCTACAGGTTCGAGCCGCGAATCAACCTCCTTCCGCTTCTCCGGCCTTGGCCATCGCGTCTGGTCATAGGGTCGGCCGCATTCGAGCGAGGTCAGGATCCAATCCGTTGCGAGTCGGTGGCGATCCGGCCACTCGCTGGCTTTCGGGTGTTCCGCGAGGTCAATGGGAACGACGTTGCGCGCTTGCAGCATTCGCCGCCGCGTGCGCGACAGGCGGAGGTGGCCAGCGAGGTAAATCTTCGGAGCGTCGGCGCCAAGGTTGTCGCGCACCCAGCCGGACCAGTGTAGGAAGTTCGGATCGTCGCCCGAAAACCCGAGGAGGAGCACGACGGTCTCCATCATCGCTTGCTGAACGGTGTTTACGAACGGCGCGTATGTGCGCCGGTACGTGCGATAGGCCTCCTCCGTAAGGATGAGAGGCGGGTTCGGCAGAGATCCGTGCAGCTTGACGATTCGAGGGCGAGTACTCGACGGGAGGTCGCTTGGGGCGCGGACGGCGGCGTATGCTGGTACGGCGCGCGCACGTTCGAGGAGCGTGTCCCAGTTCGTGGTGAAGGTGTCGCACCAAGGCATTCGGAGGAGCCGCTCATGAAATGGACCGGGCACATAATCGCGATCCGGGACCATTCGCCGGAGCGCCTCGTGCAATCCGATGGGTCCGAACGCCGCTTGGTACTCCTCGGCAAGTCGGGGAACTCGCTCGGGCGGCGGACAATCCGTTGGGTTTCCCACGCAGGGATGAAGCATCCTATGAAGCTCTCGCGCCATCTCCTTGAGCGTGGGCATCGGCGGCGGATCCGGGCGCCGGGGCCGGGCGTTCCGGCTGAACCCGCTGCCCACCATGACAGATGCGCCGCCGCCGATCCGCCACAGTGCTTCGCTGACGTGATTCATGTAGGGCTGGTCAGGGAAGATCATGCCCAAACCCTCGCACTGCTGCCGACAGTTACATTGATGCTGGCTTCCTGGAAGGCTAGCGACTCATGCAGAAGGGAATCGAGCAGCTTGCTGCGTATGCCATCCGCTTCACCGACCTCGGCCTGCAACTGGTCGCACAGCGCCATGAGGGCATCGACCGTGGCGACGATGCGGTGCTGCTCGGCGAGGGGCGGCAGGCCGATGCTCATTGCCAGCAGGATGGATTGGTTCAGATTCCGCATTGTTATGCCGACGGAAGAACCTTGGAGGTACTCCCGAACATCGGGTGATCCGATGAGCATGGCGAGGTATTCTGCGCAAACGCTGTCCGAAAGACGGAGGATCAAGCTTCCCGTCCCACAGAGC